>JAJHQS010000014.1 GCA_020833225.1 Desulfurococcaceae archaeon | reverse complement strand
ACTACTCACTATAATTACTGCTAATAAGAGTATACCTGTAATACGCTCCCATGTAGCTTTAAGTGATAAGTCGAGGAGATTTCTATGTGGATATTCTTTAAACTTCAAATACTTTTTCACAAAGTATAATGCTATGAGAGTAGATATTATTGTATATAATATTGATGGGGAGTATTGTAGAAGTGTATATGCGTGATTAATTCCCAGTTTCATTGTTGTATAAATTAATATAAGAATTCTCGTAAGAATACCTAAAAATCCAATAAGTAATGTTGTTGAGAGCGAGAGTATTAAGGTAGTTATTTTTCTCACAGGTTTATCTATGCTAAAAGCCGTAATGTAGACTAGTAGTGGTGTAACTGCTAGAATAGGGTTTATTATTATAACTCCACTACATGCAGCTTTAATACTAAGTCTTATAGGCTCAATACTAGCTCCACTTATAGCTCCAACTAGTTTATCAATATGCTTTGAGAGGATTAATGTGAGAGTGTCTATGAGTTTAAGTGGTAGTGGTATTAGTAGTAGTGGAGTTAAAAAGAACATTATCTCGCAGATCCTACTCGGCTCATAGATTAATAGTAGTAATGCTATGAATATAGAGATAAAACTAAACCCCATTAACTGTAATTTAAACTCTAAGTCTAATTGAGCTAAACTATAAGTAATTATAGATGAGAGTAAGAGTATTACTATGAATACTATTTTACTTAACCTTAAACTATGAGATATTTCAATATGTTTTAACGCTAAGTAGAAGGTTATAGTAATTGTGAGAAAAGAGATTATAATGTAACTATATTCATCACTCTGAGCTAGTTTAATAATAGATTCAAAAAACCCTCTATAAGTAGTTTCAGCGAGAAATCCAAGTAACCCCACGAAGACTATGAGAGTAACTATGAGTTTAAATAAGTAATCTCTATATTCAACATCTTTAACCATGATATTCACACTACTTAAACCAGTTCAAAACACACTGTGAATTCAATATAGTAGACACGAAGACACCTCACATACATGTTAATTAAGCACTTTTCTAGCACAACTTTAAGGTAACTTTTAAGTTAAATACTTTGATGAGGGGTGGCTTTTTTGGTTTTAGTTGTAGGGGTTAGTGGTCTTATACCTCACGATGCTGGTAAGACTTGGTTTACTATTGGCTTAGTTGAGGCGTTGAGGCGTTTTAGTTTAAATATAGCTGTCTATAAGCCTGTAGCTGCTCATAATTTATGGTTTAGTCCTAGAACTCTAGTTAAGAGTATTGAGTTAAAGCTTCTTGTGGGTAATGATATCTTAACTTACTATGAGCGTGGAGTAGTGAGAGATATTGCTAAGTCTAATCCAGTGGCATTAGGATTAGCGCCGCGAGATTTAACTAGTAGTTTAGATGAGTATTTAGAGAGTTTTGAAGACACGTTAAAAATGCTTGTAATACTACGTTTCACGGAGTGTAGTAGTGGAGTAGTTAAACACTTCGTGATCCGCGAGAACCTGGAAAATACTCCGCCATTAGTTAAGAGTAGTATTGAGAACTTGGCGAAAACGCTGAGTAGTAGTGAGAGTAGTATTGAGGAAGTAGTTAATTACCTACGATCAGAGGACTTAACTAGAAATCTCGATATATGCCTCAGTGAATTATCAAATAATGTAGACTTAGTACTCGTAGAGAGTTTTAATGATGCTGTTGTTCCATATACTAATCTACTAGATAAATTAAATATGCTCATCGTAGTAACACCTGGCCGCGTATTATTCTACAATGAGAGTGATAAATTGAAGAATGCTATTACTAATACTTCTACTTCTCTAGGTGAAGAGGGTTATAGAGCTAGGTACTTAGTAAAGCAAGTTAAGCCCACGAGAATATTTAGTATAGAGCTTCAAATAGAACCAGGAGTTACTGAGACCCACTTAGAGTTAGCGAGAATTATTAATAGCTTTGTGAAGTCTTAAAAACTAGGATTATTTAATGTATTGAGATATGTATTCATTAAATATGTTTACTTGTAATTTGTCCTGATCTCTCTCTTCATTGTGGGTTGTATAGAAACACACTATTTTAATGTCTTTGAATTTGCAGTTTAGTTTAGAAGCCCTCTCTTCAAGTAATTTAAAATTCACTACTACTGGTAAGTCTAGTGCTTTAATAATTCTCTTTTGATATTTACTCTCACTTAGTGCTTTAATAGCCTCTATGAGTTTAGATGCCTTTACAGGGTCTGGGAATACTACAATATTATTTTCACTGAGAATTGCGAGGTATTTTGCAGTAGCTTTATAGTCACTTGCAATTTCAGCAATATCTTTAAATACTGGTATTTTACCGTTTTTTGCAGCTTCAATACTAGCTTTAAATAATGCATATTCTAATCTACTATGTACTCCAGGATTAAGTTCTACAAGTTCTTTCCGCGGATTTCTCACTTTAATTGGTATTCTTGGGAGTCTATATGTGAGAAACCATATGTTTTCAGCTTTTCTTAACTCCTCAATGAGGTTTTCAATTTTACCCTCTCTGAGACTCGTTATGAGTTTTGCTAGTGAAATCTCTAGGGGCATTGGGTAAGCACCCACTAAGCTAATTCTTTAAATTAAATTGAAGCTTTAAAAATCCCAGTATATTAGAGTCTACTAGGTGTTATGTTTGTCGAGATCTCAGCGTAGAGCACTATTAGTATTCCTACTACTAGGTTTAGTCTCATTATTCGCGGATATAGTGTATGAGGGTGGTAGATCTATTAGTGGGGCTTATCTAGTAGAGATCAATGCTCCAGCAGTAGCTGCAGCATTAATTGGTGTAGGTGAGTTTCTAGGGCTCATATTTAGGTTTTTATCAGGTTATATTGCAACAGTTTTTCACTCACCTAGTGTACTTTGGAGTTCAACATTATTAGGCTATATATTGACGTCTCTGAGTATACCAATGATAGCTCTTGCACCAACATGGCATATTGTAGTAGCATTATATATTATTGATAGACTTGGTAAGGGCTTAAGAGCACCTAGTAGAGATGTTATATTAGCAGAGGTCTCTGAGAGTATTGGTGTTGGTAAGGGTTTTGGTATACATGAGTTACTAGATCAACTTGGAGCCTTCACAGGGCCAGTACTTGTCAGTGTATTATTAGCATTTTACAATTATAGAGTAGCATATTTAACACTCATAATTCCAGGTTTAATATCAATACTACTAGTTATTATAGCGTGGAGACTATATCCAGCTCTTAAATCTATTTCTCCTAGTACTAAGAGGCCTCAACTAGTATTTAGAGGTTATAGCCGCCTATTCTGGATTTATGTTGTTGCAACAAGTATTCTAGCGCTTGGATTTATGCATTGGTCAATAGCATCATATTATCTAAAAACACGTGGTATTGTAAGTGATGTAGAGGTCGGGTTAATTTATGCTATAGCAATGCTAATTGATGCACTAGTAGCTGTACCATTGGGTGTTTTATTTGATAGAGTTAAACTTAAAACACTAATCATAATTCCACTCCTAGAGCCATTATTCATAATTCTAATAGCTTATTCTCCACGTGAACTAGTATATCTCTCAGCTATACCATGGGGTATTGTAATGTGCTCTGAAGAGAGCATTATGAGAGCTTCAATAGCACTACTTGTAGAGCCATCTAAGAGGCCACTAGCATATGGTGTCTTTGGATTAATATTTGGATTTACATGGGCTATTGGAGGCTACATATACACAGCTCTACTTGGAGAACCATTATACATGTTACTCTATGCTTTCACAACTTCAATAATCTCACTCTACCTCTACATAGGGCTTGCAGAGACCAGTATTAAGTGATTTAAAACCTCAAAGGAGAAATTTTTAGTGAGTGATGAAGCGCGCTTCTCTGAGTATTGATGAAGGCCAGGAAAGCTGAAAGACTATGTAGGAGTATAATATATAGACATATATTGGAGATATATAGAGTGTTTAGGAACTACATATAGGTGTTTATTTAAGTATTTATCATAGGGGCTTCGTGGAATATTTGCTTATATTAGGCTTAGCACTTGCAGCTCTCTACGCGTGGGGTATTGGATCAAATGACATGGCTAATATTATAGCAACACCAATTGGTGGAGGTGCTATTAAGAAGAAATACGCAATATTAATTTACATTATATTCCTAGTTTTAGGTGCACTTCTACAAGGATATATGGTTATAAAGACTCTTGGTAAGGGTGTTGTGAGACAATTAGATCTTACAGGTGCTGTTGCAGCTTCATTAGCCGCTATAACTTGGGTTTATTTAGCCTCACTACTAGGATTACCTATATCAACAACTCTAAGTGCTACCTCGGGAGTTATTGGTGTTGGATTAGCATATGTTTTTAAGAATAATGATTGGAGTTATCTTAATCTAGGTGTAATAAATAACATTATAATTAGCTGGATATCTTCTCCTATACTCTCAATGATCACCGCTATGTGGATGTATATACTTTTAAAAAGTTTTTCAGCACGAGGAGTCAACGCATAATAGAGGTCTTAACAGCTCTAGCTGTTGCATGGGATGCTTATAGTTTTGGAGCTAATGACGTAGCTAATGCCACAGGTGTATATATGGCTGTAATTGGTGGTACAACTCTAGCTCGCAGTATTTTAGGTCTTGGTGTCAGCGAACCCCTCTTCTTAGCTCTCTATGGTGCAATATTTATGGCTTTAGGTGGAGTAGTTATGGGGTGGAGAGTTATAGATACTGTAGGCTATAAGATAACCAAATTAGACCCAGTTGGAGGCCTCACAGAGGCTTTATCAAGTGCACTAATAGCATGGCTTTTTACTACAATACCATATATGCTAATAGGATATGGAATGCCTATTTCAACAACATATGCTAGTGTAGGAGCTGTTTTTGGTATTGGTATTGTTAGGAGTAGGAGTTTAAGACGTGGATTAAATGTTAAAGTAACATTATTGATAATATTATCGTGGATATTAACACTACCAATAGCAGCTATATTAGGAACAATATACTACTTCACACTATGCTATATTATGAGGTGAAATTGTAGTGTCTACGTGGTTTTGGGTCTCTAGGATTAGAGAGAAAGAGACTTTAACACTCTACCTTGAACACGCTAAACTAGTCCTCGGGGTTTTAGAACACGCTCATAGAGCTCTACAAGCATATATGAGTAGTGATAAACAAACACTTGAAGTTGAATGGAGAGAGGTTTTTAGATTAGAGAGAGAAGCTGATAATGTTAAGAGAAACATTATAATGGATTTAGCTTCAGGCCTCTTACACCCTGTAGATAGAGAAGAACTTATTAGACTCATACTTGTTAGTGATGATGTTGCCTCAAGAGCTAAAGCATGGACTAGGCGTTTAGAACTCGCAGTATATGATACTATCCCACACAACGTATTAGAATTATTAGTTAAAATGAGTAATAGTGTATTAGAAGCTTATAAACTCATAGTTGAAGCTACGAGTAAATTAGCTAGTGGAGATAAGAAAGGTGTATTAGAACTCTGTAATAGAATAGAGTCTTATGAAGAAGAAGTAGATGATTTAAGAGTAAATGCTCTTAAAGAGGTTTATAAGTACTGTGACTCAGCTAAGACATCTATGTGTATACTTGCAAAAGAAATAGTAGATCTAGTTGAAGAAGCATCTGATAAATGTGAAGATGTAGCAGACGTATTGAGGAGTATAACTTTACTAAGAGTATAGAGTTACTTCTTTAAAGTTTATGACTGCTTAATTCTAGTTAAATACTTCTCTAACATATCAATTATTTCTTTAACTCTCTCTTTCTCTAAGCTAATAATACATTGTTCTACAAGCTCTCTCTTATACCTCTTATATTCATCTTGAGAAATACTACCCTTAGCTAATAGTGAATCTACTGTACTTATACATTCTTGCTCTAAGCCCCTGCGAGATGCAATTACAGCTAGTATATAGGGGTATTTCTCATCAACAGGTCTTACATCGACAAGTTTATCTATTTCAGCTTTAACAATGACATCTTTAACTCTCTCTAACTCTTTATCTTCAAAGAAGAAACAGCCGAAATTTCTAAATGCCTTAATCATCCTCTCTACGAGTAAAACTAATTCACTCACTTCTCATCACCTAGATAAGTAGCTTTAACAGGCACTCTTATAGTATCTAATATTGCTCTAACAAGCCATGCATATATAGGGTTACCTTTACTATATCTTACAACTCCACTAGAATACTTAGCCCTGTAGAGGAGTTCTCCTTTAAAACTATATACACTCACATAGCCTTTAACTTCTCCTTTAAAATTCTTAAGTAAGTGTACGTGGGCGACGAGATCCCCCTGATCAACTTGAACCTTTACAAGTTTAGCATCTCCTAACTTGTAAATTGGACTCGTAGGTGCTTCACTTAAAAGACACTTAGTATAGGGTATAAGACCCTCTCTCTTCTTAAAAATAAAAACAGTACTAATTAACACGTGTTTCTTACTCTTACTCTTCGAAGACTCTACTCTAAAATCTCCTACTGTAAACTTCAAGTCTACTATCCCTTCTTAGAACCCTTAATGACAAGTATACTTTCACTTTTTAAATTCACAGATATATTTTCAGCGTCTACTACGAGTGCTATTTCATCATAGACAATTTGGCTACTTAATCGCACAGTACACTCTTCAATAGTAATATGTTTTACTTTATCATAAATGTTACTCTCTACTAGTTTACCCTCATTACTATAGACATAGACAACTACTCTATAGTATTCTGGTATTGGTGTAATGTATAATATTGCCTTCACAATTAACACCTACATTGTTAACTTATATTTCTCTACATCTTCACTACTCATAATCTCTTCAAATTTAACTTCAAATTTCTCCTCGATCCCAAGAACGCTCTTCACAGCGTTTAGGATTATTGGTGTTATTTTTGCTTCTAAATCACCACTATACTTCTCTCTTTTAACATAAACTCTAAAAATAACTTCAAGCGGGAAGTCTTCTTTAAGCACGTTATATTCCTCGCTTACTACAATATTCTTACCTACTTTTTTACCAATATAAAAGACCTGGGTTAACTTGGGTTCTTCGCCTCCAGGATATACTAGTGATCTTGGTAGTGGAGTTATGTCAAGAACATCTACCCATATGTCTTCATGGAGTATTCCAGTGCTCTTAACGTGGTCTACTAAGTACTCTTCAATTTCACTTATTACTTTACGCTTATATTCAACATTAACTGCTAATTTAAGAGTGATTTTAACTAGATCTGGGCTTCTAGTTGAAATTATAATGTCTCTACCTACGCGCCTAAATTCAGGTTTTCTCTCAACTAGTAATCTACGACAAAGTCTCCCAATATCTCTTAAGTCCTCGTAAAGTGCTTTATGCATCATTACACTATAGAGTAGTGTATCTGTTAATTCTAGGTATCCGCGTGGATCACCTTTTAAAATATCTAGTACACGCCTAGTTAATCCTAGTTCTTCATCTAGTTCCTCCAATATCTTGTAGAGTATTTTATCAAAAGATCTGCAGACACTATGATAATATACGTGTTCATACATGCTAGCTTTAGCATGCATATATTGTCTAAATACTCCAAGTGCTATTCTATCTAATACTAGTGCTATTTTACCACCATTAATTAAGGGATAAGTGTTCTTGTAGAGGCGCTCATAGGATACATAGCCATATTCTGGTGTACCAGCATAATAACTATCTCTCCTCAGGAAATCTAAGACGTCAGTGGGATATGGGCTATCTCTAACAATCCACTTAAATAATTTAAGTATGCCTCTCGGTTCCTCAAGGCCTATTAGGGCGTATACAGCATCTTTAAGTCCTGGTAGAATTTTATTTGATTTCTCTATGAGATCTCCTAGTAGTTGATTAACTAATTTAACACCTATTCTCTCGTGATTAGCTACTTCAAGTGGTAAATTCCTCTTCCATAGTATTGTGTGTTCAAAAGCATGGCTAAATGCAGCATGTCCTACATCGTGTAGTAGACCTGCTAGGCGAGTTGCCTCTATTAATGTTACTGGCTCATAGCCTTCGAGTGCTTGTTCTCCATACATAGATATAATCTTAGATACTAAGTCCTCTGCTACTAGTCCACTCAAGTGTAATACTCCTAGACTATGTTGAAATCTCGTGTGAACAGCTCCTGGATATACGAGGTGTGCTGTTTGGAGTTGCATAATATATCTAAGTCTCTGTAAGAGTAGGGTATTTATAATAGGCTCTTCAACTTCAACATTAAAATACACATAGCCATATAATGGGTCACTAATCATCTTCCAATTAAACTCAGTACGAATATCACTTACACGCAGTGAAAACACCTCTCTATAGTGTTTAAATATAAAGTACTAGGATAAAATGTGGTGAAAAAGAGTTTTGGTTTAAAAAACTATATTTTCACACTATTTCTTTGCTATCCAGCCTTCTTCTACTCTCTCAGCTAGACCTTCTTTTCTCAAGTCGTGGAGTCTTGCTCTCACAGTATTATAGTTTATTCCCGTCAACTTGGCTATTTCCTTAGGCATTAGGGGTTTAGGTTGTTGTCTTAAAAACTCGAGTAATCTCTCTTTTACTGTCTTAGCCTCGCTCATTTTTGATCCCAGTGTTAAGATCGTGTTATAAGGGGTTTATAAAGATAACTCAGCAAACTTTAACCAGGTTTAAAAAGAGCATTAAGCATAGGGTTTTAAGCTACTTGGTATTAATGGTGAGAGAGATGGAGGTTATAGTTACACATGGAGATATGGATGGTGTAGCGGCTAGTGGTCTCTATTTGTATTTGAGAGATAATCCTGAGAGTGTGGTCTATTTTACTGAGCCCTATAAGCTTCATAGTGTATTAAGTCAACTTATTTCCTCGGGTTGTGAAAGAGTTGTAATAATAGATCTTGGTGTAAATCCAAGTATATATAGTGAGCTATTAGAGAATCTTAAACTTCTACGTAGCAGGGGAGTTAGTGTTCTATGGTACGATCACCACGTGTGGGAGGAGAACTGGATTAGAGATATTAGAGATCTAAGTGTAGAGTTATATATTGACACGTCAACATGTGCTACTGGCGTAGTGGCTAAGTATACACAGCCTTTGAGAAAACACTTAGACTATGAGTTTATAGATAAATTAACTAGGGGTGTGTGTGCAGGAGACTTATGGAAATTTGACTACTGGCTGGCTCCATACTACATTAGACTTATAAGGCGTAGAGATAAAGACTCCTGGAAGAGGAGGGTGTTAATATATATTGCTAGTGGAAATTATTGGAGTGGAGAATTTAACTCTAAAATCGAGAAACACGTAGACTTAGAACTAGGTGTTTTAACTAGTAGCCTCAATGTGTATATTAAGAATATTAATGAGGAATATAGAATAGCTGTTGTTGAGGATAATAAGATCATTGATAGTAGTTTTATAGCACCCTACATTATGGGTAGATTTAATGTTAACATAGTTGCTATTGTCTCTAAAGATGGTAAAGTGAGTTTTAGGGGAATGGGGGTGAATGTTAGAGATATTGCTGTGAGACTTGGGGGAGGTGGACACTTATATGCGTCAGGTGCGAAAATTAAAATTCCCTGGTATATTCGAGTAATTTCAAGACTCCGTAGAGACGCATTACTCGGATATGTGGCGAGTATTATTATACGTGAGTTGAAGTCAACATATTCTGGGTAATAGTGCTATTTCACCATCACTAGCTTTAAAGACTAGTGCTTTACCACACTTGTAGTAAACACAGACTAGTGAGGCCACTATTGAGTCTGCTTCATGTTGTGATATTCTCCTAGAGATATTTAATTTCACGGTGTTAAAGAGGTCGTGGAGAGTACTACAATTACTAGATTTAATACTGCTACGCGGATGTGTTTCAATAATTTCTACACCGTAGTTTTCAAGGACTTTTATAAGTCTCTGAGCTCGCATTGTTAACTCCATCATAGAGCCCCAGACTGGTGGAAGTACTCTGAAGCCAGCCTTGATCACAGCGTAGTCTACTTCTCGTAGTCTACGCTTCTTTGGGAGAGCTAGGGGGGAGTCTATAGCTACAGCTACTGGATTATATCTTACTAGTGTAGTTACTATTTCTTCATCAGAGTATTCTTCACTTACATGTAAGAGCTCAAAATGGAGATCACTAGTAGACTTAATAATAGCTACTCCAGTAGGTCTATAGGATTTCGCAGCGAGGTCTATTCCACCACACACTACCATTTAACTAGTACTCCCCTCTCATAACCTATTATATGTGTATACTCTTCAATTAATCTATTTACTCTAATAATCCAATCGCTTAATTCACGTGGTGTTGTAGGGTATCGATCAGTGTAGAGTTCAGACATCTTTTTCATATAGCTTCTAACAATGCGAAGTTGACTGAGTAGACTCGGCTTACCGAGGAGCTTTATAAAAGCTGAGAGTGTGTGTATAACTTGATCAGCTAAGTCACCTCTAGTGCCAAGCTCGTAGATGTTATCTCCACTTACAATCCTATTTTTAATTATCCACTCGTAATCATTATTACTTAGTTTCTGCATAAACATTCTTAATACATCTAATCTAGCTTGTTTAGCACCATAAGCCCTCATATAGTCAATATTTACACCCCAGAGAGATTCTTCACTTATATTACCAGCCTCAAGTGCACTGTTTAAGTGTTTAGAGGCTATTGCAGCTGAGAGCATTGAAGAGCCTATGCCACCACCGTGAACAGGGTTAACTGTATATGCTGCATCACCTACTACAATTACATTTCTCCACACGAGTGTTGGTAAAGGCCTCCTCGTCGGCACAATTCCACCGCCAGCGTGGAGAATTTTCCCAGGAAACACGTGTTTAATATATTTCTCAAAGTTTCTTCGAGGATTATTATTACTACTCCACACGACACCTAAACCAACATTAATTACTAAGCCATCTCTCCGCTTAGGAAAAACCCACCAGTATCCTCCGGGAGCTATGTGTGTGTCTAGTATTATTGAAGCATAATCGGTGTTAATCCAATCAATAGTTTTATCTAATTCAATAACTTCTCTGTAAGCTAGATTAAAATCTGTAGTATAAGGTCTTTCAGCTATAGGCCACTCTAATGGAACCTTACTCCTAATAGCTGGTTTAGCTCCAGAGGCGTCAATATAAGCTCTAGCTTCAACTTCTATAACTCCACCTCCAATTCTCCTCGCTTTAATAGACTTTACATTATTCTCAACAACATTTACTTCAATAACGCTATATCCATCTAGTAATTCTACACCAGTATCTAGGGCTTGTTTTAAAAGCCATTGTCCAAATCTAAATCTATTTACACTAACACCTTCACCTGGAACAGTGATATTGTAGTTTAAATTGTGGGCATATATAACTACACCATTATACCTGTGATCTATTACATTAGGCGGTATATTTAAATTAAGCTCTCTAAAGTGATGTATTCCGATAGCATCACCACAAACCTTATTACCTATATCACTCTTAACCTTACTCTCAATTAATATTACTCTCCAACCCATAGATCCTAATAATAGTGCACTATAAAGCCCAGCTACACCAGCACCTATGATAACAACGTCTCCTCTCAACTTCTCCACGAGTAAAACACCTAACTTTAAACTCTAAGCTAGTACTATGTGTGTATTGTATTTAAAAGAGCTATGTGTTTTAGAAGATCTCTTAAAGTGTATTTAGGGGAGTGTTTTAAGTAACATACCTTCAACTATTATAGGTGGGTTTTCTCTGAGGAGGGATATTGCTGTGTCAAGTCGAGATTCACTATTACTGTAGAGTGTGAGTAATGGGTCTTCTTTATTGACTCTATATCCTACTTTCACATGTAATTTTACACCAGCACCTTTATCTTGTGGAGCTCCACATGCTCTTGCAATAAGTGTTATTGCTGTGTTATCTATGTGTGTTACAGCTCCTTCTAGTTGTGATTTAACAGTGTAAGTGTATTTTCCTATTGGTATATCACTCGGCTTAATCTCAGGGTTTCCTCCCTGAGCCTCAATAATTTGTTTAAACTTCTCATAAGCTCTACCACTAAGAAATATTTCTCTTGCAGCTTCTTCACCAATGCCTGGAGGAGTCTTACCACTAAGCTCTAAGAGGAGACCTGCCAACAATATTGCTTTATCAATTAAGCTTTTACTACCCTTTCTCTCAATTAGTGTTGTTAAAGCTTCCCAAGCCTCTAGAGCAGGGCCTATAGTAGTGCCTATTGGTTGTCCACCATATGTTAATGCAACTTTTATTGATATTCCCAATAGGCCTGCTTGTCTCAGGAATATTGATGCTAATTTCTCAGCTTCAATCATAGATGTTACTTTAGCACCTCTACCAATAGGTATATCTATAATTAACCTCTCAACGCTCATAGCGAGTTTCTTAGACAATATACTTGCAACCATTTGTTGCACAGGATCTATTGCTAATTTTCTCTCAATATTCACAAATATGTCGTCTGCAGGTGCCATGTATAGTTTACCGCCCCATATGAGGAGCCCTTTGACCTTCCTCGCTATTTCAACTATCTCGCCTACGTCGAGATCTACTCGTGCTAAGACCTCCATAGTGTCAGCTGTTCCAGCAGGGCTCGTAATAGCTCTACTACTAGTTTTAGGTATTAATAAGCCGGCTGAGGCGACTATGGGGACAGAGATCAATGCTACTTTACTATTACCTGGCACACCACCCACACTGTGAATATCATGTACAGTTTCTTCAAACTTAACAATTACACCGGTCTCAACCATAGCTTTTATGAGATAAGATAATTCTTCATCACTCAGCGGATTATAGAGTTGACTTAGTAGAAAAGCAGCTATTTCAGCTTCACCATAGACACCACTAACAACATCCCTTATAAGTGAGTAGAGTTCTCTCTCACTTAGTTTCTCACCACTAATCCTCTTCTTGAGAACACTAAAACTCTGAGGTAATCCAAGAACTTTAACACCCACAAGATCTCCACTACTAATCTTCAACTCTGAAGCTACATCTTTCGAGAGGAGGCATTCACCAGGGTTAACCATAGTTGAAGAGGTCATTACATTAGCAGGGTGAAATTTATCACCTATAGTTACTAGTACAATACTGCCTGGTGAAATACCCTGTTCATGGGCATCACTCTCACTAATAATAATTAACGGGCGATCATAGTTTACATCGAGTAATTTAACTCTAAAAGCCCTCTTAACACTAGACATGTACACCACAAAAGTGTAGACAAATAGCACTCTACTTTTAACTGTCTTAAATACCTTTAAATAGAAGATCACATCTACTTTAAAGACTTCTTTTTAAGCTCTTCAATACGCTTAAAGAGGTCTTCTCTCTTAATTCTAGATAACTCCTCTAACGTCATATTTTCTAAAACAGTTCTTGCATATTCACGTATACCGGGATCTAGATCTCTAAGTATGTTTTCAATAGCTTCTTTCTTGCTTCTCGAAGGCTTATATAATGCCACTTTATACACCACTATAGTTTATTTAGTAATAGTCCTCTTTAAACTAGCCAATAGTGATCTCAACTACTCTACCACCATGTTTCTTAATAGTTTTAATTAATACTTCTTCTACCCTATTAACAATAAACTCTAATCTCCCCTTGTCTTGGGCTTCAGCATATAGTCTAATTTTTGGCTCTGTCCCACTTTTACGTAGTAGAACCCATGATCTATCGGAATACTCAAATCTAAAACCATCAATAGTCATTGTTCTAACGGGTTCTCCAAGTATGTGTTTAAGTTCTTCAACTACTTCTACATATACATAATCACGTATTTCTAAGGGCTCTACTAGATAACTCCTCCTAGCCCATGGATAATCTGGAATTTTCTCTTCTTCGAGTATCTTAATGAGAGATTTACCTCTCTCAACGATGTGTTTAACAATTAAACCCACCTGTAATATGCCGTCAACCCAGGGACCCCACTTGGTATATATTAATTTCCAAGGCTCACCAGCCATGACAACGCTTGAAGCTCCAAGTTCTTTTACTCTCTCATGTGTTTTACCTAAGGGATATCTCTCTACAACACCACCAAGTTCTTCTACTACATCGTCAATAACAAATCCTGTATCAATACTCACAACTACGCGGCCTTTACTCTCCTCGAGGATCTTCTTGGCGAAGAATGCTAAGATTCTATCTTGTCTAATAAACCCTATAGTAGGGTCTAAGAATGCTACTCTATCAGCGTCACCATCATGTGCTAGTATTAATGCTGGCTCAGCTGACCTATATAGGGGTAAGAGATTCTCCAATAGATCTTTACGTGGCTCAGGTAATCTAACAGGGAAAAACCCGTCTGGATTACAATTCACAGTTACTGGTATTGCTCCAAGTCTCCTAACTATGAGTGGCGTGATCTCGTAGGACGCGCCATTAGCACAATCTATAACTATACGTGGACTCCAGGAAGCTCTAGGTTTACCTATAAACTCTAATAAGTCTTCTACATAGCTCTTTAAGATTGTAGTTGAAACTTCAAAAACACCTACATTACTCCACTCACTAGGGGAGATATCGGTATCTATAAGTTTCTCTATAGTCTCCTCGAGATCTCTAGTAAACTCGTAGCCGCCGGGATCGTAGAATTTAAATCCATTATACTCTGGAGGATTATGACTAGCAGTAACACTAATCCCAATAGCTTTTTGAGTCATAGCAGCATAACCAGCAATAGGTGTTGGTGCTATACCTACATAATACACGTCAACACTACTTGAGAGTAAACCTGAGGCTAGTGATAATGCGAGTACATGTCTCGTAGTTCTAGTATCTGTTACAATATATGCTCTACGTGAAAGCTTAAGCCCACCCACAACACTACCAATCTTGTAAGCTAAGATAGGATTAAGCTCTATGGGGTATCGTAGCCTTATACCAGCTGTACCAAATAACTTCACAGATTAATACACCTCTATTAAGCACACTATTAATTTACTACTATTTGAAAATTTTCTATTAGGGGTGCTCTTTGAGAATATATGTGGGGACTTCTGGTTGGCTTTATGACTGGAATGAGGGTGCTAGTTTAGATTGGTATATAGAGGAGAGTGGTTTAAATGCTGTAGAGTTAAATGCTAGTTTTTATAGGTTTCCATTTAGAAACCAGGTATCTAGTTGGTCTCGTAAGGGGCGTTTTCTAAGGTGGAGTATTAAAGTTCACAGGTCTATTACACACACGAGGAAGATGAGTGAGAAAGCTTTTGAAATATGGGTTAAATTCTACGACTTATTCAAGATCATGGATGATGTAGTAGACTTTTACCTATTTCAACTTCCACCAAATTTCTCGTGTAGAAAAGAAAATCTCGATAGAATAGAATTATTCAACTCCACGACTAAACTCAATAATAGGCTTGCAGTAGAGTTTAGACATGCTTCATGTTTTAATAATAATGTTGTTAAGTGGGCTGAGAAAATAGGTGTTGTTGTAGTCTCAATTGATGCTCCTATAGCTAAGTGGATTAGTAGTTCTAGTGGCGTAGTATATCTTAGAATGCATGGTAGAGATGTCTGGTATGGGTATGAGTATAGTGAGAGTGAATTAGAGGAGGTAGCACGTGAAATTGTCAAGTTAAAACCTGAGAGAATATATGTATTCTTCAATAACAATCACTGGATGCTTGAAAACGCTAGATTTATGAAGAGGGTTCTTGAGAAGTTGTCTAGCTGAGAGGAATTATTGTGAGATTAGAGCTTTATGAGATATATAGAGACATATATATTGAGCCAACACGTGAGGCATATGAATTAGCTCTAGAATATGGCTATTTACCCTACATGATTCAGAGGTATATTGATATTTTAGGATACAAGGAGGCATTAGAACTAATTAGAGCTTTTGAGAAACCAGTAAAACCCGTTGTTAGAACAAATACACTTCTAGTTACTAGCTCAGAGCTTAAAAATAGACTTCAACAATTGGGATTTAAACTTGAAGAAATATCATGGGCTCAAGGCTCTTTCTGGGTTATAGAGAAGCCTAAAAGTCCAACATTAGGTGCTACACATGAGTATTTAAAAGGCTATTACTACGTCCATAGAGACGCTAGTAGTTTAATACCAGTCCTCCTCTTACTATATGAGTATAGTGGTGATATTCTAGATGCTTGTGCAGCTCCTGGAGGTAAAGCTACTTATGCTGCACAAATCTTAAAACAGAGGGGTAGTGGAGTTGTATATGCTAATGACTTAGTGCTCTATAGGCTTAGAGCATTAATAGGACACATTATGAGAATGAAACTAGATAATATTGTAGTCACGTGGAGTGATGCTAGAATACTATATAGTAAATTAAAGAGGAAGTTTAATAGAATTCTCCTCGACTCTCCTTGTAGTGGAGAGGGGAGGATTTCTATTGATCCTAGTAGAAAGCGTAAAACCAGCATATTAGATCTAGCTATTCTAGTAAAACGTGAAATAGAGTTGCTTTCAAGCCTAGTAGACCTCTTAGAGCCTGGTGGAATACTCGCCTATGTAACGTGTAGTATTGCACCTGAAGAAAACGAATATGTAGTTAACTATGTTATTAGAGCTAAGAGTGGTTTTAAACTAATAGAGCCTCCAATAAAACTACTAAATTACTCAAAAGGCATAATTGAATATCGCAATTTAAAATTTAGTGAAGAAGTTGAGAATTGTATTAGGCTGTGGCCTCACATACACGGGTTATTTGGGTATACGATATGCCTAGTAAGAAGAGAATAAAACTGAGATCTAGGAGAACACCTCTCAAATTACTTAAGAAGCTAAAAACAATTATAAAAAGACTATACAATGTCAACCCTGAAGAATATATTCCAGCGATTACAAGGCTTACTTGTATAGATGAGTTCTGCATTATTCACAGTGAAATATCAAGTACACAGGAGTTACGTATAAGTGGACTTAGAGTTATCTTTGAAGGGTCTTGGCTTGGAGTTTATACTCATGGATTAATCACACCATCTACGCTACTAGCTCGTAAAATATTCAGAGATCAAGGTGTGCGAGCAGCGATTTTAGTAGCTGAGCAAGGTGTTAAAGCATTCCTCTATGGAAATGATATTTTACCTGAGAGTGTTATTAAGATCTATCCGCCGAGTATAGGTATCTACGCGGTTATAGATTGTGTTGATAACGAGGTCGTGGGGTTTACGAAGTGGAGTAGTGAAAAAGGTGTTTACGTGAATTTATATGATCTAGGTATTTTTCTCAGAATACTAGGATAACTCAATGAGCTGTTCTCTAGGTATAATTCTCTTTAATAATACTCTTAAAACACCAGGTGCAAGTATATAAGTGTTTTTCTGAAACCACATATTCTCATAAAGCTCTCTAATAACATCTCCCACAGTGCCAGGACAACTTCGTAGTAAAGTACTTATATAGTATACTCGTGTAAAACCCTCACTAGTGAGTATTGTTTCAAATACTCCTCTACGTGTAACCCCTCTACTAGTGATCTCTGAGACCAAGTCTAGAATTCTCATTAAATCTTCACTACTTTGAATTAATATTTCTAATTGTTTTAAATAACCTGTAATTCTCCCCAATGCCTCTTGGTAAGCTGAGTATTCTAGATCTGAGAGAGTTTTAGTTTGAAGTTTTTTAACAACATTTACATCTTTGCTAAGCATTGTTAATATTGATGCTATATTAACAGCTCTCTCTACAGTATAATTAAATTTCTCTACGAGGGTTTCAATGATACTGATAAATATTTTTGTGTCTTCATCACAGTCTATTATGTAAATACATGTCTCTAAGGCAATGTATTCTCTGAGTTTATGAAGGTTCTTCACGGTATTCGAGTAGAACTTGTAGAGGTCGTTTGTAAGCTCATAGATGTAGAATAGTATAGCTGCTACTTGTACTTGTAGTCTTTGCTCAATAACTATTTCTAAACTTTTACTCCTAGATTTAAATAATAAGTGCCCGTTTACTCTTCTTACTTCTAGATCGCCTTGAGTACTACTTAAAACTAGCTCTATTAGTGATTTTAATTCCCTGTGCAAAATATGACCTCACTACAACTACTATGTTTAACAATAACTTTCTCTAATTGTAGAGCATATAGTTTAGGATTCCACGGCATAAAACTACCTCTAAAACCTGTTTTTAAAGCACCTGCAGCTAATCCGTGAACTAGTGCTAGGCCTAGATCTTTAGATTCAAGGTACTTAGCATTAAATAGTGCGTCGAAAGCATCACCAGCGCCAGTTGTATCTATTGGTCTTTTAATAGGCTCTGCATAGCCACTATAACATGATCCCTGAGTTAATACTACAGCGCCTTTCTTACCACGTTTAACTACAAGTATACTTAACCCATATTTAAATATCTTATCTAAACTCATATTTCTGAGGTGTGTGCAGAGATCTTGTTCATTAATATATAATATGTGAACATCTCTCAGTGTTTTTAAAAACTCCTCAACTCCCCACTCAGACATATAACCTCCAGGGTCGAGTGATACTAGTACACCTTTTCTACTCGCGATCTCAGAGATCTCCATAGCTATTTCTGGCTTAACACTAGCTATATGGATTATTTGAGCTTCTCTCAATAGGTCACTGTTTAGATCACTAGGACTTAATTGCTCATTTACTCCGGGATGTTTAATCATTGTTCTCTCACCATTCTTATCTACAATTATTAATACAACTCCTGGAGAACCCTCTATGAATTTTACATAGTCAAGTCTTACACCATATTGTTTAACTTCTTCAAATACTCCTTTTACAATTTCATGTGTTGATGCTTTTGCAACTAGGTAAGCTGTGTGTCCATATTGTGCAACTGTAATAGAGTAGTTTAAGGCAGCACCGCCAGGGCGTATTTGAAGTTCACGCGCGATCACAGTGGTTCCTGCTTGTGGCACGCTCTTAGTGTAGAGTACAATATCTATGTTGAAATTGCCTACTGCCACATGGGTGTATTTTATCTAGATCACCTCTTCACAGATCTAATTATATCTGGCGTAATGTATTTCTTACCACGCCTCTCTTTTTCAAAATCCCACTCACTAAGAATTTTCACAGCTTCATTAGCAACTCTAATAGCATCTTCAACTCCAACACCGGGTTTAAATTCATCTGTCTCTCTATTAGCGATAGCAGCACATACTGCTCCAGCCCGTAGACCATAGATATTAGAGAGTATAAATATCACAGAAGCCTCCATTTCAAAATTTAACACATTCATACTCCTCAAGTATTCTATTAAACCTCTCTGAAATGGCGGTAAATAGTCTTTAAAACCAGGCCGCTCTTGTCCAACATAAAAACTATCACTACTAGCTGTTAAACCTACATGGTAATTAACACCGAGACTCTCAGCGGCTTCAATTAATGCTAAGACGACTTCAAAACTAGCGATAGCGGGATACTCCGAGATTGCGTAGTGGCGACTAGTACCCTCTAATCTCACTGCGCCCGTGGAGATCACTAGGTCTCCTAGTTTAATCTCTCTCTTAAGAGCACCTGTAGTTCCAACTCTTATAAACGTATCTACACCACATCTAGCAAGTTCTTCAATAGCTATAGCTGTAGATGGTGCACCTATACCAGTACTTGTAGCTGATATAAATACACCCTTATAGTAGCCACTGTAAGTTACAAACTCTCTGTGAGTTGCTACATGCCATGCCTTATCCCAATATTTTGCTATTAATGGGACTCTCTCAGGATCTCCTGGTAAGAGTACATAGCGACTAACATCCCCCTTCTTAATCATTAAATGGTATTGTAAACCTTCACCTAGTTCAACACGTTTTGCAGAATATTGAGAAGACACCTGAAACTCACCTCTCCCTATTAAACTCCTAGTTTTAAAGCATATATACTTCGGCTTCGATGTTTTTAAGATCTAGTATTGCATATGAGGATTTCCCAGTTATGTAGCCACAAATTTCTCCTGGATTTAAAATGAGCTTCTTATTGTTTTTCCTTAAATCTACTCTGTGAGTATGACCGTAGAGAATGACATCTACATCGAGACTTAAAGCCCACGCATTAATGAGTTTAACTGTGTCTTCAATACTACCATAACCGTGAACTATGAGAATTCTTCTATCATTAATATTAATAATTGAGGGTTCTGCTTTAAAAGTCCACTTATATTGTGTAAAGAGTTGTAGTATTTGATAGATGTCTCCATCATTATTCCCCTTAATCCCTATAAGTGGGATTTCTCCAATTATTTCTCTTATTAATCTCACTGTAAATGGACTTATGAAATCTCCGAGGTGAAATATTAATTGAACTCTGTGAGATAAGAGTTCTGTGAGTACTCTCTTTAATAATTGTAAATTATCGTGACTATCACTAACTACTCCCACGAGCAATTATAAACCCTTTTTAATTACTCAACTCCTATTTTAATACCCTTACCTTCTTTTCCAACTTTTTTCAATTTAACTTCGAGTACGCCATTTTTATATGTTGCTTTAGCTGATGAGGGATCTACTTTGGCTGGTAAATCTACTTCTTTATAGTATTTCCTATCTTCATTACTAGCACTAATTATGAGTGTTTTACCGTCCTCGGTGACTTTAACATCTATTTTCTCTTTTTCTACACCAGGCATTTCAGCGACAACTACGACTTCACCATTAGTCTCAAAGACATCTACAAGTGGCTCACGTTCTTCAACAATAGTTGGTTTACCTCTAATTCTCCTAGGAACATTGCCAAATTCGCGTATAATTGGCCTACCATCTGGACCTATTGTAATGCTAAAACCATAAACATAAGACTTAACACCCTTCTTCTCTAATTCCTTCTCCATTTCTCTAAAAGCTTCTGGTGTAAATTCACCCATAGCTCTCCTCATAAACTCTCTTAAAAATCTCTCCATATCTTCAAACATTTTCTCAATCTCGTCAAATCCAAACCACTCATCCCAATATCTCCTCCTACGTCTCCACCACCACTCATCACTCATAAAGAGACACCCTGTTGACTTATATCACGTAAATCCTTAAAATATACATTTAGAGTTTACGAGTAATAGAGATTGAGAGGTGTGCTTAGTTTTGAGTAAAGTATACTATGAGGTTATTAAATTAAATACTAAGAGTATGTTTCAATTAATAGATATTACGGGCATAGTTGAGAGTGTTGTGGAGAAATCTAATATTCGTAATGGATTAGTGGTAATACATGCTCCTCACGCTACAGCAAGTATTATTGTTAATGAAAATGAGAGTGGTTTATTAGAAGACATAGTTGAGAAAGTTAAAGAGTTTACAGAGCCTGGTAGTTCGAAGTGGAGGCATAATAGAATTGATGATAATGCACACGCCCACATAGGATCTGCTCTCTTCAGTTCAACTAGAATATTTCCAGTAGTAAATGGTAGAGTTATGAGGGGTACATGGCAAAATATATTTTTCTTTGAAATGGATGGTCCACGCTCTAGGAGAGAAGTTGTGATATTAGTTATGGGTGAGTAGTATGAGGCTTTATATTGCAAGTGAAGAAGACATATTAAATGGTATTGTAACAGACATCTATTTTACGAGAACACGTGAAATTCTCAGAGCTAAGAATATTAGGAAGAAGGTTCGCATGGAATTTCACGTTGTTAAATTACCTAGAAACTACGAGTGGGCTGTGTTTGCGGGTCTTGAAGAAGCTCTCTATGTATTAAAAGATAAACCTGTAACAGTCTACGCTATGCCTGAAGGAACTCTCTTTAAGCCCGGAGAACCCCTCATGATAATTGAGGGATATTATGACGACTTCGCTGTCTATGAGACAGCATTACTTGGAATTCTAAGACACTACACTAGTGTAGCTACTAAGGCTGCTCGCATAAAGAGACTCGCAATGAATAAGACAATGTTATTTTTTGGACTTAGAGTTGTACACCCAGCTATTGCGCCAATGATGGATCGTGCTGCATATATTGGCGGCTTAGATGCTGTCTCAGGTGTTGCTAGTTTAAAGTATCTTGGATTAAAACCACAGGGTACAATGCCTCATGCACTAATAATAGTATTTGGAGACCAGGTTAAGGCGTGGAAGGCTTTTGATGAAATAGTAGATCCTCAAGTCCCCAGAGTAATGCTTGTAGATACATTTTATGATGAGAGAGAAGAAGCCCTTATGGCTGCTAGATTACTAGGTGATAAATTATATGCTGTAAGACTAGATACTCCAAGTAGTAGAAGGGGTAATATGCGCTTAATAGTTGAAGAGGTTAGATGGACACTAGACATAAACGGCTATAAAAACGTGAAAATAATTGTGAGTGGTGGTATTGATGAAAAAGAAGTTGTCGAATTAAGAGATATTGTCGACGCCTTTGGCGTTGGTACTAGTATTGCTATGCCTCCAAGTGTAGATATCAGCGCCGACATTGTTGAGATTTTTGAAGATGGTGAGTGGAAACCTATAACTAAGAGAGGTAAGCTTCCAGGTGCTAAACAAGTATATAGGAAGAGACCTGGCTTAAACGATATTATAACACTACTTGAAAAACCATGTAATATACCCGAAGGCTATACTCCAATACTGAGAAAATACCTTGAAGACGGCAAACTAGTTGAAAAATTACCAGAACTTAATAGCATAAGAGACTATGTACTCGAACAATTGAGAGAAGTACCTGAACCAAGAGTAGAATGAGAGTTTTTAATTAGTTCTTCAGCGAGTAAAGAGTTCTCTTAAATTCCCCTTAGCTATAGAAGTACTGGGATTAATTGTGAGAATCGCTGTGGCGCAAGATCTCTGGGGTTCTAAGAACTCAGCTAAAATACTCTGTTTTATAGTTAAATTCCTCAGATCCGATCTCTTAATCCTCCTGGGTAACACTATATCACCTGGGATAATAGAGTGGCTTATTTCAAGTTGTAATTTACGGGTTTTAGGTGTTCTTAGTAGATATGATAATGCTGCAGTGGCAGTTGCTCTTAGTAAGAGAAATAGCCTCTTAGAGTGTAAGAGTGTAGAGTATAGTGGAATAAGTCTTCTAGGCGTGGGTGTTTCAGGTTGTCAACAAGTTATGTTAGAGAAAGCTGATATAGTTTTTTCAAGTCTACCCGGTCTACATTATACTTGTTGTCATCCATGCTCAGATAGAGTAGATATTATTATTGAGGGTGTAAAGCCTAAACTAATAGTTACTGGCGAGTGTGAAAAACCATGTTTTACCCCAAACACATCAGTATTTTCCCCTGGTAGTTTAAAACTAGGTTTTCTAGGGTTACTAGAGATCTCATCTAATAAAGAAATACAAGTACATAGCGTGAACGTAGAGAAGCTCCTTATAAAATTAATATAAATTCTCTAATACGAATTTACTAGTCGATTTAGTATTAAAGAAATAACACTCTATACGAAATAACTAAATTATCTTTGAACCTGGCTTAACTTCTGAGGCAGCGGTTATTATTATGGGGGGATCAGTGTCTGTGGCTAATAACATCCCGTGACTCTCAAGACCCATGAGTTTCTTCGGCTTTAAATTAGCTACGACTACAACATATTTACCTATAAAGTACTCTGGTGTATACCACTTACCAAGCCCTGCTATAATCTGCCTCTCTCCGAGCTCTCCAAGGTCAATTATTAGTTTAATGAGCTTCTCAGATCCTTTAACTCTCTCTGCGCTTTTAACTAGGCCGACTCTTAGATCAATTTTCTTAAACTCTTCAATGTCTATAAGTCCACTCAAAGATAACACCTCACTTCACACGTTAATATGTAAAGAGATTACTAGAAATTAATAAGATTTCTACATACATCTCTACACATATCGTAAAATATCTCTATAGGCTTTTGTTTAATCAATTTAACATCTCTCTTATTGATTTCCTCTTCTATCCATGAGTCAGGGTTTTCTGGTAAGTATTTTTGAAGCTCCTCGTAGAGTTTTTGAAGTCTTAATTTACCTTCAATTAGAGCTTTATTAAAAACAAGGAGGACGTGGTTTAAGTACTCGTGTGTTAATGTGTATTTGTCTTTAATTCTCAATAACTGCGTTATATATACTCCTGTGACAAGCTCTACGAAGACGCCTCTACTAGAACTCACATGCATAATACCGCTGTGTTTAAACCCCATACTCCTCGCTCTTTTTAATATCTCAACGGCTTTTCTAAAACTAGTAGTTGAGAAGTGTATTATAGGACCTGTAACTATAAGCCAATAGACTCTATGTGGGGGTTTCTCATATATAAAGAAAAGATCACTTGTAGTTATAGGTATGTGTGATTTAAAGACTACGCTAGTTTCTCCCCTGATCCACGGTACATTACCATCAACAACTACAATTCTGCCACTACAACTACTAGTAGTGTATATATCTCTATCTCTATTTAGCATTACTAATACTGGTATTAGATCTCTATCTAAATACCCGATTTCATAATCCTCCCAAATCCTCAGCCAAAAGTGTTTTTTCTGTAGTCTCCACTTCTCATAGTTAACTCTCATAGTCCTCAAATCCCAATATATTCATGCTAGAACAAGCTCTTTAACATAGCAATATTTAATTTTGTAGACTATTAGATTTCTCTGGTGGGTTATTGTGATCGGCCTTGCTTATAGTACTAGGGATCCTGCTGGTCGAGGTATTGCAGAGTATATTATAAGTAGACTTAAACCATTAAAGAGCTCTCTTTGTAAAAATAGTGAAGTTTGTTTTGAAGGAGTTAACTATGTTTTAGCTGGTTTTAGTGAAGATGTATTATACTTTGATTTCCTCGATGAGAGACTACCTAGTATCGTAGAATTTTACATTATATTATCAAGACACTCTAGTGAAGCAGGTGTTAAGAGTTATACTGTTCATGCAACTGGAAACTTCTCTACAGAGGCGCTTTATGGCGGGCGCCCACGAGAACTCGGCATAGCTCACCCAGCTGTGGCCTTTAAACTACTAAGGAGTTTGAAGAGTAATTCCATAGAGTATAATAGAGCTGAATACGAGGTTAGTTATGAAGCTACTCATCATGGCCCCACTAGTCTCAATAAACCACTAGTATTTGTAGAGATAGGTAGTAGTTACAGTGAGTGGAGCGATCATGTTAATCACATCGCTATTGGTGAATCAGTAATTGAGCTAGTAGAAGAATACCCAAATATAGTGAATTGTACGTCGTCAATAGGTATTGGCGGTGGACATTATCCTAGGAAATTCACAGAGATCTCTCTGAGTGAGAATGTGTGTTTTGGCCACATAATGTCTAAATATGCTGTTATATACCTTGATCTCGAGGCATTAAACAAGATGTTTACGAGAACAGCTATTAAACCGGAACAAGTAATTGTTGAAAAGAAGTGTACTAGGCGTGAACATAGACAATTAATAGAAGAATTCTCTATGAGAGAGGGGCTTACTTTAAAATATATTTAGTTGACTAAATTTTGCATTAAAAAGAGATTTTTCTATCAATAAACCATGTTTTTGTTAACTTAGACCAAGCTACACGTATTACTAACTCACTGGGCTTTTGGGGCATTGGAGCTACTAGTTCTCTCTCAATAAGCTTATTTAACTCGTATTCAAAACCATCTTCTCTAAACATACACTGTAAAATACCTCTGTTAAAGATGCTAATGACAACTCTATCTGGCTTAGAGTCACCCATGTTTAGTAATTTTAACTTAATTTTCGCCCGAGAATCTTCTTTAAATACTTCTACGTCTACTATATTTAGATTTGGAGCTTTTATGTGAGTACTGTATAGTGTAATACTAGAGAGAACTAAATAACCTGGTATGCCTTGTTCTTGTTCAGATACTACTTTGATATAAGATGCATTATTATGTAATGGTATTGTATGTTCTTCTACCTGGGGGTGAGGTATTGTGAGAGATTCTATAGTGTTCTCTGAAATTATTTTTACTCTACATGCTCTAGGTGCGTAGAGTATGAATTTTGCAAATACCTCACTACTAGTTAAAGGGGGTTGTGGATTTAACCTATAGGTATATTCTTCATTTTGCTCTAAGAGGAGTAGTCCTGTTAAGTGATTATATGTAGATATAGCCTCATTGTCCTCGTAAATAACATTTAATAGTATTCCCCTAACGCCTAGTGGCTCGCCACCCTCGTGTTTAATTGTGACATTGGCCCATTCTCTGCTAATAACTTCATCTATATTTAATAAACTTGTGACATCATAAATAAACTTGTATATATATTTACCTTGTTCTGGGAGTTCAAGTGCTATAGGTGGTTTAAATTCTCTTGTAATACTTACTCCATTTAGCTTTAATTTCCAATCTACGTGGGTACTCTTAGCTTCTACGAGTACTTCTAGGAATGCGTGAGAGACTTTTCTCGCCCTTCTATTGTGGAGATTAAGTGTAATAGTAATTTTAGGGTTATAACTACCTAAAACTTCACTTAGAGATTTCCACGCTGTATATACATCGCCTTGTACTCTCATTGAAATATTAGTATTAAGATTTCCACGCAATTTACACAACCTTACTAAAGTTTATTTAACCGCAACCCCTAAATATATTATCAAGATCTACTTTTTACAAAGTAATTTACTATTTTGCGAATGGCGATGTAACTTACTAATAGCATTAAAAAGACTAATGAGAGTGAAAAAGCTATATCAGTAATAGTTGGTTTTGCAACTTGAGGGGGTAACCCTTTCTCTGGGAATTCTTGTTCTTTTGATTCTTCTAGTGGAGCTGGGAAGGAGATATTAATTAGTGAGCACCACATAGTAGTAGGAGTGTATGCTATTAGTCCTTCGAGGGTTCTATAGTATTTAAACATAGCTCCATTTACTGTGATATTTAATTGTGGAGATAGGGGTCCAAGCTGTATAAAACATCTTGTTGAAGTATTAAAAACCACTATTACATCGTGATCTATGGTATTGACATCAATGAGGTTAAAGCCTACTGGGTATAAGATTAGTAGTGTTAGTGGAGTAGTTGTAGAGTTATTGCTAATAATGATGTCTGCTACACGTCTATTTATATAGTTCTTGAAGTGTCTACTATAATCTAATAGTGTAACATATGCCATATATGTATAACTCTTATATTCATATATACTGCGATAAATAAGTACTTCTGAGTAGTGTACTGGGATCCCTGTTAAAGGTTCATAGTATAGGTCTTTTCGAGTATAATTTGTAAAGTCAATTTCTTCAACTCTAACTTCTACTCTACTCACAGCTAAATCAATATCGAGTCTTGTAAGGGCGATTAAAACCCCTCTCTCTGGAATTCTCTTTAAAACCGGTGTGCCCTTCTCAATACTTAGTAATAGAGGTAATGCTTGTACTTGTTCTCCTAGTATTTTACTACGACAAGTTGTACATATAGTTACCTCTGTTCCATTAATACTGTTAATTCTCAATTTTAACTGCTCAGTTATGTCATTACTAGGTGTTATTATAATACTTTTAATTAATACTAAGAGGCTGTAGTTCTCAACTTCTAAGTAGGCGTTTAGAGTTACATTTACAAATACCATGTAGTTTACTGTAATTATTACAGAGTTAACTATGCTATTGTCAGATAGACCTAGAATTTCTTCTAAATATGAGCCCTCTGCTGATATCCAAGTATATGCCTCATAAATTAAGTTTAATTCATAATTAGCTTTTTGTACCTCAAGATCACTGTAAATAACTCCACTAAAGCACTTAATTAGCAGGAACAGTAATAGTACAAGTAACACACTCTTACTTACCAAGTGTTTTATAAAAAGCACTTAATACACCTCTACACTTATATCAAAACTTATTATCCTTCCCTTTAATTTAATTATGAAAAGGTGTTTAGAAAAATATGAGTTTAAGTAGTGATAATACTTTAAAAATAAGACATACAAGTCAAGTAGTATATGTAACCCTGCCTGATAAGAGTAAAGCTTATTTAAAATATAACGTTGAAAATGGAATTATGAAACTCATTGAGACATATACTCCACCACAATATAGAGGTAAGGGTTTAGCTTCTCTCCTCGTGAAATATGCTGTAGATCTAGCTAAGAGCAATAATTGGCTAATAGAGCCTATATGTAGTTACGCAATATACTTCTTCATGAAGAATCCAGATTATAGATATATTCTCATAGAACAATACAAAAAACTTAGTGAACAAGAGTGGCAGAGGCTCTTAGAAGAAGCTAAATTACGTGAAGAACAGAAGAAGGATGTGTAAAAATGAAGATAAGAGTAAAATATTTCTTATGGCTTTCAGAGAAAGCTGGTGTAGAAGCTGAGGAATTAGAATTACCTAGTAAATCTACACTACGCCAACTCCTATTAGAACTAGGTAATAGAAAACCTCGCTTATCTAAAATTATCCAGGAATTACTAGTGGGGAGTAGTGAAATTATAATTCTCCTTAACTCTAAAACACCACCACAAGGTCTTGAAACTCCTCTCAAAGACTTAGATGAAGTCGCCTTTATGCCTCCTCTCTCAGGAGGATAAAATCCTCAATTACATTAGCAAACAACAGGTTTCTCACTAACTTAGATGCAATAATTAACACCGTATTTCTCAATGTTCCTCTATAAGTCAAATACTAGGAGTTATATTAAAGTCGCTTGTTTAAATGTATTAGTGCTTTGATGTAGTTTTAAGATAAGATTACAGGTAGTTGGTTTCTAGGTTTGATGTTCTATGAAGAAGTGGCCTAGTAGTTATTATAGTGTTTTACTAGTTACAACTATGGCATCTTTTCTCACACCTTTTACGACATCATCTATAACAATCGCATTGCCGATTATGGCAGAGGAGTTTCATGTGACCTTGGCTAATATTAACTGGTTTGTTAACGCTTTTCTAATGGCATTAGCATCTACTGTGCTTGTAATTGGTAGAATTAGTGATTATGTTGGCGAAGAGAAGGTATTTATTTTAGGTGTTATCTCGTTTACAGTAACATCGCTTGCTATACCTCTGACACATAATTACACTGGGATATTAATCTGTAGATTTCTACAAGGTGTAGCTGCAGCTATGATTTCAAGTACTGCTGTAGCAGTGCTGAGTGATAAGCTCCCTAGAGAAAAGAGAGGTATGAGTATAGGTATAAATACTATGGCAGTTTACATAGGGCTTAGTTTAGGCCCTCTAATTGGTGGTTACTTAGTTAATTATTTCAATTGGCGTTCACTATTTGTTCTTAAAACTACTATATCTACACTGAGTGCAGTAATAGCTGTGAAATGTTTAAAATTAGAGAGGGGTTTTGCGTCAAAACCTAACATGTTAATCTCTTTGTTGTTAATTGCCTCGATCACGATGATCATTTATGGCACTTCAAATATGAGTACTTTACAGGGATTTTTAACGATAGTGATTGGGCTATTTTTATTTACTACACTACTATTTCTAGAGTATATTAATCCCAGGATATTACATTCATCAATGTTTAAGAGGAATTTCTTAGCAGCTAATATGGCTGCATTATTAAATTATAGTGCTACTTATGCATTAACAATATTATTAAGTACTTATCTACAGAAACTACGTAATTTAACACCTAGTGAGACAGGTTTAATACTTACTACTCAACCAGTGATTCAAGCATCACTTTCACCACTAAGCGGTTTATTAGCAGATCGTTATAATCCATTAACACTAGCTTCACTAGGCATGATTATAATAACTACCGGGATTTTTAGTCTCATATTTATTAGTAGTAATACGTCTATAACATACTTGATCTACACACTAATAGTATTAGGTGTAGGATTTGCTCTCTTTGCATCTCCTAATACTACTGGGATTATGAATATGAGTCCTAGAGAAGCTTATGGAACAGCAATAGCACTACTTGCAACTATGAGATTTCTAGGACAAGCTTTAAGTACATCAATAATAACTTCAATAATGAGTATTCAGAGAAACTTAATAATAGCTATAAAAACATCACTAATAGTTTACACTGCTCTAGGTGTTATAGGAACAATACTATCACTAATAGCAAGGACTAAATAACTAAGATAAAAGTACAACTAGAGTTTTCATAGAAAATTACTTGATGTCGTAGAGGCCAAATTACTATACCTGTATCTTCAATAATACCTGTTTCTTAGCTATGTTCTAAAGTAATGTTCTTTTAATCAATTATTTTAGCGTAAATAATACCGCGTGGCAATGTATATTGCTTTCAAAAGTATATTTACATCTTAGAGATTTTTCACATTGGGGTGTTTTCTTGAAAAGGATTGTTGTAGTTGGTTTTGCTACTAAACTACATGGTGAGGAGTATTATGATTCTATATATAGTGTCTTTAAAAGGCATATTTCTAAGACTAGTATTAGCGTCGAGTATCTGGGTCCAGTTACTAGTATTGAAGAGGCTCATATAATTGGAGAGTCTTCTAAGGGTAGTCTCCCAGTATTAATTGCATTAACAGGTGGTACTAGTCAGTTTATTAGAGAATTTGTTAAGTCTGGTGAACATCAGAGAGTAGTGTTAATTGGTCATGGAGAACATAATAGTTTACCCTCAGCTATATCTGCTAGGGCATGGCTTGATAATAATGGTGTTTGGAATTGGATTTATCATTGTGAGAAGCCAGATAGTCCAGAGTGTGGTGTAGTTATTGAGAGAGTATTTAGAGTCGTAGGGGCGATCTCAAAGCTATTAGGCTCTAAAATACTCTTGATCTCTGAGGGAGAGGGGAGAAGTGAGCTGATTGAGGATTTTGAAGATAGATTTGAAGCAACTGTAGATGTGGTGTCTATAGATACTATTGTATCTAAGCTTGAAGAGGCTGATTTAAAACTAATTGAGCATTTTTACAGTGTTTTCAATAACTATGAGTTTACATTGCCTAGAGATAAGTTATCTAGTGTTGCAAAGTTCTATGCTGTAGTTAAAACTATAGTTGAAAAAGAGAATTATACTGGTGTAGCAGTAGATTGTTTCCCCTATTTAGTAAAGTATAAGGTAACACCATGTTTAGCCCTTGCAGTTCTCAATGCTGAAGGTGTAATAACTGCTTGTGAAGGTGATTTAGCATCATTAGCTTTAATGATTATTTCAAAGGAGCTTACAGGTTATAGTGGATTAATTACTAATGCATCAATGTTTAAGGGTTGTAAAGCGTATTTTGCACACTGTACAGTAGCTGTAAACATGATTAGGAGTGGTAGGGTATTAACTCATTTTGAATCAGGTTATCCCTATGCTCTCTCAGGAGATCTCTTAAGCGACATCTACACATTTACCTCAATGAGCCGAGATTATTCACTAATAATATCAGATATTGGTATACCAATAGCTAAAGGACTACTCTACGAGACTATGTGTAGAACACAGATCACACTAGAACTAGGCTTTAACGCGGAAGAAATACCAATCTATGCACCAGCAAATCACCACGTAATAATACCAGGAGATCTCAGAGAAGAACTAA
>JAJHQS010000013.1 GCA_020833225.1 Desulfurococcaceae archaeon | reverse complement strand
GAAATAGCCTCTTTAGTCGCGGGTTTTTTACTTGGCTTTTTAGTAGTTTGCTTTTCACGCTTAATTGACAAGTCTAAAACACCTTTCACACTTTACGTTGATTAGTGATTAGCATAGAGCTTTTTAAATCCTACTTAAAATACTTTTTAATCTCAAGCTTTTCTCTAGTTATAATTGGTTAAGGGTGTTAAATTTGATTGAGCCATTAACACTCGTACTAGCTATTGGAATACCACTATATTTAACAGCTGTTATCCTCTACTCTATTAGAGCTGTTAAAGGGCCTACAATACCGGATATGGTGCTCGCTGTAGATAGCTTATCATATGATCTTGCAGTCTTTTTAGCTGGTATAGCACTCTACTATAAAACACCATTTATGATGGCGCCTCCAATAATGTTAGCACTCTGGGTCTATTTACTAGACATCTATGTCTCTAAGTACCTAATTACGCGAGAGGTGGGAGTGTGATTGAACAAATAGTGTTCTGGGTAGGTTCTACATTATTCATAATTGGAGGAGTCTTTGACTTATTAGCATCTATTGGCATGTTGAGATTCCCCAATTTCTACGTTAGATTACATGCAGCAACTATTGGAGCAATATATGGAGCAGTTTTACCACTAATAGGAGTATCACTAATGGCCCTGGGATCGCCAGATATACCGGGCAATTACACTATAGCTGGAGCCTCATTTGTAACAGCAATAATATTACTAATAGTTGCACCAATTGGAAGCCACGTATTAGCACATGCAGCACACAGATCTAAGAGCGTTACATGGAGCCCTGTTATAGACCTACTAGAAGAGGATGAAAAGAAATGATTGTGACACCCATAGTGATCGCGATTGCACTATTATTAAGCCTCATATTTGTTTATCTCGCTATAACTGAGAAAGACCTACTAAAAGCTGTAGTGTTCTCAGCTGGGCAAAGTATATGTTACGCCATATTACTACATGCTATGGCTGCACCAGATATCGTGATGACATATTTAGCTGTATCTGTAGGATTATACTCGGCACTCATAGTATTTGTGATAAGTAAGACCGAGAGATATGAGGTGTAATACTATGTCTAAGAGAATACTAGTCTTATTAATCATAACTATACTTTCGCTATTAACTTCACTCCTAATTACCCTACTACTAGGAGTTAAAGCCCCCACGAGCATTAGAGACCTCGGCAAGTACTACGTAGCAAACACAATACAAGACACAGCAAGCCCAGAAGCTGTTACAGCAATTGTATGGGATTATAGAGGACTAGACACAATTTACGAGACAACAGTACTCTACATGGCTATTGTTGGCGGCCTTGCAATATCAACTATATCTAGGAAAGTACAGTTAAAGACGCGTATAGGGTTAACAGGTATTACGAGAACAGCTACAAGGATAACAGTCTTATTAATAGCGACAATAGCATTTGCAATAGCACTACACGGGCACTTAACGCCTGGTGGGGGTTTTCCGGGGGGATCAGCGATGGCTATTACAGCCATGCTCATAGTACCGGTCTATACTTTACAATCGCTACTTGAGCGTGGTGTAACTTCTACGAGACTAGTAGCTGCAAGAGGTCTTGCATTAACAGCAATAGGCCTTGTGGCTATTTTACCAGTATTAAGAGGTCTTGAAGCTGTTACAAACCAGAAATTCTATCCGTCACACATTGCAGGCATGTTAATTAGCGGTAGCCTCTGGTTTTATAACTTCTTCGAGTTTCTCGCCGTAGCATCTGGTTTCGCAGCTGTAGCCCTCTATTTATCTATACCAGAAGAACTATATAGAGAAGAACTTAGAGGTGGAGGATAGTGGAGGACTTCGTATACGTATTATTTATAGTGATACTAGTAATAAACGCCCTCATAGCAATTTATGGTATAGTATTTAGGAGAAGTCTTGTAAAAAAGCTAATATCTCTAACAATACTTTCAGACACAGTATTTATAGCAATAATACTAGTAGGTTACATCTTTACATATCCCACGGTACCACCAGTTTATAGTGGAGTTGAAGGTGAAAAAGAATTCTTATTAAAACACGCCTCAGACCCACTACCACAAGCACTAGTATTAACAGGCATAGTTATAGGGCTAGCTGTAAATGCGCTAATAGCGTTTGGCATAATACAAGTCTACAGGTTAACTGGAACAACCGATGCTAAGAGAGCTGTTAGTGTATTAGTTGAAGAGGTGTTGGAGGAGTGATCGGCTCTATAGTAATAGCACTATTGGTCTTCACAATCTACGTGCTTTTCGCTGGTTCAACATCACAATACACCCTATTAACAGGAGCACTAATAGCATTAATACTTGGCTTTACTACATCACGTTATCTTGTTAAAAACGAGTATAAATTACTAGATCCTAGGCGACTACTCTATCTAGCATACTACTTCTTAAAATACATGACTATTATTGAGTTTAAAGCTCACATAGATGTATTAAAGAGAATATTCAACATGAATATTAAACCAGGTATTGTAAAAATACCAGTACAAGTTAAGTCATCTTATGGAAGATTACTAGTAGCATGCTCTATCACCAATACACCTGGAACCGTGGTTATAGATGAGAGAGATGGATATTTCTACGTGAACTGGATATATGTTACTACAGTTGAGCCTTTAGCAGCTAGAAGAGAAATTAGCGAAGAATTTGAAAAATACGGTACCAAGATCTTTGACTAGGTGATTACATGATAGAGATCTTAGCAGGTTTAATACCACTATTACCAGCTTTTGGCGCTTTTACAATACCCATCACATATTTAGCATCAAGGAGAAGACTAGTAGTTATGGGGTATGGTGCTTTAATATCGCTAATATCACTAGTGATCAGCATATCCCTAGTAGTAGATGTGTATAATAGAGATACACCAGTAGTATTTAAGGCTGGTGGATGGCCTGCACCAGTAGGGATAGTCTACATTATTGATAGATTTACAGCTGTATTAAGTCTTATAACTTGTTTCATAGGTTTTCTCATATTTCTCTACAGTATTAGCTATATTACCGATGAAAACTACCCCTGGTATACTGCTCTACTATTAGGAGCACTCTCAGGTATATTAGGAGTTACGTTAACAGGAGATCTATTTAATTTATTTGTGATGTTAGAAGTTGTTTCAACATCTTCTTATGGGCTTGTAATGTACTATAGGCGTAGAGCAAACTCTATTGTCTCTGGGTTAAAGTATTCCTTTATAGGTGCTCTCGGCACAACACTATACCTACTAGCAATGGGCATAGCTTATAGCGCCTTTAACACGCTAAATGTAGTTGACTTCTCACTTAAAATTAGAGAATCTTACCAACCAATAGTCAATTCTGCATTCGCAATAATAATGGTTTTAGCACTCTGGGCTTTTAGCATTAAGAGTGGTGTTTTCCCCAATCACTTCTGGCTACCAGATGCTCACCCAGCAGCACCAACACCTATATCAGCACTACTCAGTGGATTAGTAGTTAATACTGGAGTTGTAGCATTATACAAGTTCCTCTACATAGCTACGTGGAGTACACCACAATCACCACTACCCCACACACTGGGGGAAGTGAAATATGTGATTTCACTATTAACTACTATAATGGGCGCTCTCTCAGCTATTATTGGAGCTCTCCTCATGTATATTCAGAGAGACGTGAAGAGACTTATAGCATATTCCACTGTTATGAACCTCGGCTATATATTCATGGCTACTGGCTGTGGTACAGGGAATGGTCTTAAAGCAGCATTACTATATATAAGTGTTCACTCTATAGCTAAGGCAACACTCTTCCTCTCCACAGGGGTCTTCATAAAAGCCGTTAAGTCGCGTGATCTAGAAAAATTAGCTGGCTCTTGGAAAGCATCTACTATTGGAACAATAGCCCTTGCAATATCTACCTTAACTCTCGCCGGTGTACCACCACTACCAGGCTTCTTAGCTAAACTCCTACTCTACGAGGCTCTCTTCGAATATAGTATGCCATTAGCTGTTCTCATGATAATTGCAAGTGCTATAGGACTAGTAAGCTACATGAAGCTCTTTTATACAATTATACTAGCACCATCAACTACTAGTATGACGAGAGTCGACATGAAGTTCGCTAAACTAGTATTAGTAATCTTCATACTAGTATTAATGACAATAGGAATACTCTTCACATCTATACCTCAACTACTCTTCACAATATTGAGTAAGACTTCAAGTCAAGTAGTAGATAATATTCAACTCTACGTAGAGTTTGTGAAGAATACTTTTATACGCTAAAACAACTCTACCTCAACTAGATCTCCATTTTTTAATCTAAGCATAGACCTTAAGTTAACTGTAGAAACCAATTCTAAAATCCTACACTCATGTCTTGTAATTAAAGGCTTAACAACTAATACACTAATACCTCTCAATACACCCCTACGAACATATGCTGGAGCTAATCCAGGTTTAAGTGGATGTATTAAGTGATTCTCTGAGAAAATCTCTCTTAGCACGCCACAAGACTCTACTAGTATATTAAGAGTCCCGGGATAAGGTTCACCGCCTAAAATACCTTTAAAGAAATCACTATATAGTTTAACGTAAAAACCAGCTTCTCCAATACCAGAGACAACAATACCTCTCACTATATTCCTTAAGCTCAAAGAACATAGCCCTAAACTAAGAAATAAATAAGAGGTTTGAATATTTAAAAACTACTCTAAACCAACTATTTCTCGTAGTATTGGTATTGTAAACTCTAAGTTTAGTTTTTTCAATGTCTCAGTTTTAGGAATACCTCTCGCATCCCAGCCGCGTATTTCGTAATACCAATCTAACATTTTATTAAATTTCTCAAAGTCTAATTTAACACCTGCATATGGTCCTTTAGTAGGCGGCTGTTTAAACCACCTAACTGGTGGATAGTCTAATTCCCTACTCCAATCTCTATACTCTCTAATCCAATATGCCCTGATCAGCGTATATATCCTGTTACCTACTACTCTAATATCATTCATAGTCCACGTAATACCAGTCACGGCTGTCAGTAATTTCGGGTAGTATTCGATATCTAAATTCACCTCAACCCAGGGAAATCTACATGTAGTAATAGATTCAAACATTCCCCCTCTTATATCCTGGAGGAGAACTAATCTCTCAACTTTATCTCGTGTATAACCTAGCCTATCAGTTCTCACTTCATAGCTAATAATCCATGCATCTTTATGATGAGCACCAATAGGTGAAGTACCATAAGCTAAGGCCATAGCGGGTGCAGCAAAACAATTGTATGCAGAGACCTCTAATCCTTTAACATGCATTGCAAACTCTTGTGCTTCTTTACCAAGATACCTGGACATTCTCATAACACCCTCAGCTAAGAAGGCTCCAACACCCCTCCTATACGCCGTGTCTATTGTTAATCTCTTCACTTCTCTGAAATCACCCCACTCTACACGCTCATCTACAAGTTTCCTCTCACTAGCCTCCATATAGAAGCCTATTGAGTTACCAAGACTAATAGTATCTATGCCGAGCTCATCAGCTAATCTATTAATTTCAGCTACTCTCCTCAAATCACTTAGTAATATATTACTCCCAAGCATTGCGACGTTTTCATAGTCTAATTCACTCTCTTCTAGCGAGAGGTCTAATACTACGTTACCACACTGCATATTACAATATGGGCATCCACGCCTCTTAACCTTAAGTTTCTCCATTAAGTCTCCACTAATAGTCTCATAAAGCTCCCACACGCCCTCTCTAAAATTCATTGTTGGTAAACAATTGTTTTGATGACTCCACACTATAAACATCATTGTACCTTGTCTAATCCAGAAATTATAGCCGTCTGCAGCTAAGACTTTCCTATATGCTTCTTCACTAATTTTCCTAAACTCTTCTCTATTAGCAATACTCGGTTCAAGTGTACCTTTAACTACTATTGCTTTAAGCTTCTTACTACCCATTACAGCACCTATTCCTGGTCTACCACCACTCCTACCCCTCTGAGAGATCACTGTAGCATATCGTACAAGGTTTTCACCTGCAGGTCCAATAACAAGATATCCTGCATTTTTACCGTGAATACTCATTAATTTATCCTCAGTTTCAAATGTCGATTTACCCCATAAGTCTTCTGCATCGTGAAATTCAACTTTATTATTCTCAATGTAAATATAACCTGGTTTTCTAAATGCACCTGTAATTACTATTGCATCATAACCTGTTCTCCTTAAGTGATAACTAGCCATTGACCCTATGTTGCCATCACCATAGCCACCTGTAAGTGGACTCTTAGAAGCAACTTGTACTTTACCACTACTCGGTAATGGCATTGAGGATAATGGACCTGTAGCTACTACTAGGTGATTATATGGTGAGAAGGGATCTACGCCTACAGGATTTAAGTCCCAGAGCAATTTAACAGCTAACCCCCTACCACCAATATATTCTACATAGTATTTCTCATCAAGAACTATCTCCTTTGTTTTCTTAGCTGTTAAATCTACGTATAATACCTTACCCCACCAACCATACACTGGGAAAATCACCCAAGTAAATACTAAAAGCACCGCGATAATTTATAAGCCTTTTTAGAAACATTGTGCTGTAAGCAATTACATACTTAAAAACCTAGAAGTTAAGTAGTAGTTTTAGGGGGGTTTAAGAGGGCCCGTAGCTCAGCTTGGTGGAGCGCCCGGCTGATAACCGGGAGGTCCGGGGTTCAAATCCCCGCGGGCCCACTCTATTAATCTAATTCCTCTTTTAATTTTACTAGAACATTGTCTACTCTAGTAATTGGTATTGCGAGGTTTTCTCCAAACTCGTAGAATATGTCTCCACCAATGAATACTATGTCTGGTTGTTGTGACCTAGCTATAATAGTGTAGAGGTGTTCTTCTCTCTCATGTAGAGATGTTCTAAGTGGATTTCTCAAGTCATATACTATTATATCTGAGACACAGCCTTTTTCCACGTAGCCTTCATCTAAGCCAGTGATTTTATAAGGTTTTGTTAAAACTTCATATGCATCTCTCACAGCCCTTATGCTTCTAAACGTCTCTTCTATAGCTGTGAGAGTGTTACCATAGCCTCTCGCATCTATGAATATACAGTTACTCATAGCTCTCTGAGGAGTACATATAACATTATCTACACTGCCAAGTACTTTATCCTCAAAATATACTCTACCATCATCAATTTCGAAGACTAAGAGAAATGGGTTACTAGTTACAGTACCTCTATCAGCTAATACACCAACTCTCATACTATTCTCTCTAGCAGCATCTACGAGGGCTTCAATATGCCTAGTATAAGCTATTGGCAATGTAACACCACTAATATATGCATTTACAAGGCCTACTTCAGCTAACTTCTTAATTTCATTCCTAGTGAGTACACTTAGATCCACCCTGCTCTGAAAACCCCTAAACACATATTCTACAACATCTACTAGTAAACTATAACCATGAATAATTAACGCCTTACCTTCAAAATCCATTACTAACTCTGAGAGCTCATATTCTGGGAGAGGCTCTTCACCATCATCCATAACTCTACTACCATAGAGAAAAACAAAGCCCTTCTTAAATCCACTCTTCGAGAAATACCACACATTATTTAACAAACTTCTAGAGCCCACTAGAGAACTCATAACAACATCACAACATACTCCACGTGAACTATGTAAGAGTAGAGATTAAATAGCATAGTTAAAAACCCTCTCATTGAGCCCGATCATCACCAAGCAGATTATCCGCTGATCTTCATCGGGATTTAAGCCGGGTTAACTAGTATACTTAGTCATCACATCTCAGACCGCCCGTCGCCTACATCCCCGGCCCATTTAAACTATAATTTAAATGAGGCTCTTATATTCAACTAGGGGAGATTATTATGAAGAGGATTATTGCTCTTATGACTGATTATGGTTATAAAGACCCATATGTTGGAGTTTTAAAGGGTGTTATTAAGAGTATTAATCCTGATGTAGAAGTTATTGATTTAACTCATGGTATTGAGAGGCATAATGTACTCGAAGCAGCAATTATGCTTGCTGTATCAGCTAAGTATTTCCCATCAGGAACAATATTTGTAGTTATAGTTGATCCTGGTGTTGGCAGTACTAGGAGAGCATTAGTAATTGAGACAACAAACTATATTCTAATAGGGCCTGATAACGGTTGCCTCACAATATTAGCTGATCAAGACAGGGTTAAACGAGTATTTGACATATCTAATACTAAATATAAATTACCAATAGTCTCACATACATTCCATGGTAGAGACATCTTTGCACCCGTGGCTGCCTGGATTAGTAGAGGCATATCAATAGAAGATATTGGAATTGAAATAAGCTATGACAACGTAGTTAAAATAGTGATTGAGAAACCCATAGTAAACTTAGAAAATAGGAGTATTAGAGGCCAAGTACTCTACATTGACGTATTTGGCAACATAATGACCAATATCACGGAGAAAGAGTTAAACGTGCTAAGAATACAATTAGGTTCAAAGTTAACTATATCATTAAACTCAAAGAGCACTATATGTACTTATGAAACATCCTTTAGCAAAGTACCTATAGGCGAATACGCATGCTACTTGAACTCATGGGGTTACTTAGAGATAGCGATAAATATGGATAATGCAGCTGAAAAGTTAAAAGTAAAACAGGGAGATTATTTATTAGTATTAGTAAATGAGTAATGTAGGGTTATTACTAATGGTTCTCATTGATCTCCTAATGAGTATTTCCCCGATCATATACCTCCACGTAACATCTACACCTTCATAAAATCATGTTCTAAAGTGCTAATACTACTAGTTCTCCCTGATAAAAAATCAGAACTCAAGACCCTCATCACTTTTACAGACAACCCGAGCGTTCATCACAGTATAATTAGATTTCTAGAAAACTATTTTATCTCTTTACTCTGTATTGTATAGTAAGGACATAATTTTGAGAAGTGGCAGTAGCTACACTCCCAGTTATATCTAGGGTGATATTTATCTTCTAATAAATCTCTTACCTCGCGCTCTAAGTCTATGGGCTCTCTGTTCACTAAGAACTCTACTATCTTATTCGGCGCTATGTAAATTAAAATACCCTTTTCATAGTTGAGCATATTAAGATACATGTTTAATTGTTTAATGTGGTGTTCTTGTGGAGAACTAATAGTACTCCTCGTAGTTTTAATTTCAACTATAACTCTATTACTTTTATCTAAAGCATCAACACGTCCCTTAATAAAATACTTCATAGCGTTTATAGTGACTTCACGTGAAACTTCTACTTCTATTTCTACACCTCTCTCTCTAAGGAGTTGCCCTATGCCTAAATGTGCTATAGTTCCAAGTACTGCTATAGGTTCAAATGTGAGTGTTAGCCATGGATATGCCTTTTTCAAGTGAAACTTATGTGTACAGAGAACTAGGTCTGTTACGTAGATTATATGTGGGTCTTGAAGCTCATTGAGTCTATTAACTTGTTCACCAATAATTTTTTCATATATAATCCTAGTAACATAGAATTCTGGTTTAAAACTCAAAAAATCACCAATTTAGTTAAGAGGATAAATGTGAATTTAAAAATAGTTTTAAACACACTTCTTTGTTTTAAGGCATATTTCAAGATATGTTTCATGTACGAGTTGAGTATAATTACTTAACTCTACTAGAATTCTCTTAATGAGCTCCTCACCACTCTCACATTTAATCTCTAATTCAAAGTAGAATCCAACACCTAATAACTTGTCTAAGTAGGCATTTACACAGGGTGTTGTGTAGAGTTCTCTTATTTTTGAAACTTTAGCTATAATATTAAACCCGAGTTTCTCAATGATACTTCTAATAATATCCCATTGACTACTAGTAAGCTCTACTTCTAATTCTAGTCGTGTTTTTAAACCAGATTCCTCAATTAAGCGAGGACCCTTATATGTGATAACGTAGTATTCAGAGCTACTACATCTTCTCCTACGAGCTCTTAAAGCCTCATCAGACGCTGAGAAGTCTATACATGGGTGTGAATAGTAGTAGTCTTCCTCGAAACATGTATCTGTATATTTAAAACCCTCTCTCACTATAATCTCTTTAACCTTATCATAGTCTCTTATTAGTAATTTTACTTCTCTTTCTCTATTAGTCACTGTAAAATCCTCTTAGAGGACTTCTCAAAAACTCTCTCAGCTATGTTAAGAGCTCTCTTAAAGAGAACTCTCGGAGTAGTAGTCTTAACAGCGTAATCTCTCAATAATCCATTTAACCCCTCAATAAAACTCACTACTCCCCTCTCTAAACCTACACTATAACCACCTTCTAACACTACTACCACTGGTACTTTGAGTGTTCTCACTAATTCTCCCAGTTTATAGTAAGATATTTCTGTAATCGCTAAGTCTGTTAATCCATCATTGAGGAATGCATCAAAACCAGCTGAAACCACTAGTGCTTCTGGAGTATATTTTTCAAAGAGTTCTCTAATTCTACTAGTAAGCTCTAAATATAAGTCATCGCCAGCACCTTCTGGGAGGATCAAGTTGACTTTGTAGCCAAATCCCTCTCCTTCACCTATTTCCTCAGGATAACCTGTATGTGGATACAGCGTATTAGGATCTTGGTGTAAGTCTACTTGAAGTATTTTTTCACTGTAGAAAATCTCCATTGTTCCATTACCGTGATGAGCATCGAAGTCGAGAATAGCTATCTTCTTAAAGCCTCTATCCATAAATCCCATAACCGCTGCAGCTGCATTATTAAGTATACAAAAGCCTTGTGTACTAGCACCCATAGCTCTACCACTTCTGCCAGCGTGGTGACCTGGTGGCCTAGAAACCAGGAAAATAGTGTTTTTAACGCTTAGAGCTTGAAGATAACTATATGTAAATGTTGTAAGTGCTAATTCTAGACTACCATGTGACATATATGTGTCTTCATCTATCAGAATTGGTATCATCTTAGAAAGCCTCAATAAGTAATCTATATAGTCTTTACTATGAATCCTCATAGCTAATTTTAATTGCTCTTCTATACTAACTCCTATATTTTTAATGTTTATCTCATCATAGAATATACCATTATTCTTCAGAGAATCTAACACTCTCCTTGCTCGCGATGGGTTTTCAGGGTGTTCTCCTAGAGGCTTATGTAAACTCATAGATTCAGAGATAATTAGTATTTTTAACATAAATAACCCCTCTTAAGAGGAGTAGTAGAGTGCTGTGTGTAATGTTTCTACTAGTTTGCTCTTATCTATATTACTAGATATTCTCACAATAGCTAAGTTGGGGTGTCCAGCTATATCTAATGCTATACCCTCAGCTAGTAGGTATTTTGCTACTCTATAAGCTCTACCACCTGGAGCTTTTAGAATTAATAGTGGATAACCCCTATTAGTATTTACAAGCACAGCTACTGGTGCTTTAAGTATTGAAGAGAGCCTTGACGCAAGTGCTGTAGCACCACGCTTCTTCCAGCGGGTTCTCGCATCTATAAATCTTAAATCACCAATTTTCACAGCAGTTACAGCTAAATCTCTCGCTACTTCACTAACTTCACGGTCACGTGATTCAATAATCTCCCTCGCTTTACTCCACGTGGCGTCATCTAATGGGAGTGGTAATGGCTCTGGATTAGCCAACCACTCAACTATTTTAACCCATAACTCCTCACTCCTCATAGCTGTGAGTACTTTTGAGAAAGCTTTTGCAATTTCAAATAACTTCATCAGTTTACCCGGTACTTTTCTCCCAGAATCCATATACTTCACTACTTCTACGAAACTAGTAAGTTTAGCGTGTATTTTTAAGCCGTGCTTAGAAAGCTCCTCATAGAGGAGTACTGAGGTTGGTTTTTTAAAATCAACTATGACCTCATCTATCACTCTACTGATTTCACTGTGTTTTTGCACACTTGCTATGTGGTGATCTATAAACACCGCTCGAGAAATACCAAAATGTGTTTTCAGAATTCTAACTACATTGCCGAGTACTTCACTGTATGGGATATCGAGGATCACGACTACACTGTACTCTTCGCTAATTGAAGATATAATATACTTCAACTTATCTGGGTCAATTGGCATTTTATCTACTTTAACTTCTTCTTCGAGAGGATATGTCTTTAAATACTCTTGTGCATAAGTTAGAAGTGCTGTTGCCACTACGCCATCGGCATCCCAATCTCCAAGTACCAATACTCTACTCTTCCTCGAAGCCACTTTATAAGCACCTATATATTAATGAGCATTATGACATTATTAACCATTAGGATACGGGTTTAAATCTTGAAATACCTAGCTGAGATAGTGAGGAATATTAGAGAGGGGATTATTGAGGGTTTAAGAGTTAGTGTAAAAGAGTCTTCGCGTAAGCCAATAGAGCTCGTAGAAGAGGCTTCACCAGTACAAGTTGAATTCTATAGTGAAAAAGTACAAGAATTGCAGAGACAATCGTCAATTAAACTCGACAAGGAGATCTATGCTCTAGATAGTAGTTCACGTGTTGTAGAAACCCCTTATATGTTTACTTGTATTGGTGCTGGTAGTGTATTTAATAGATTTACAGGGTTTGCTCTAGATGTGCCAAGTTTACTCTCAATTATGGGTTTAGAGGAACCTCTATGTAAACACATAGTTTTAATCCCTGAGATAGAGTATTCTCAAAGATTCACAGAGTTAATTAGCTCTGTGAAGAGCATTATACAGAGTAATCCAAATAATATTCCATATACAAGTGAATATAATAAAAACATAATTCTAGCTGAGCTAAGAGCTAGTATTGAGAACTGCCTTCTCGAAAATTTCAGTAAAATAGTTAAAGATAGAGCTGTGTTATTTGTAGATGGCCCTACACTATATCCTGAAAAAATAGTAGGGGCTGTTTCGACAAGTAGAGAAATGCTTGAACTATATACTAATAGTATTAGAACTCTCAATAATCAAAGAGCTATGTTTATAAAAAAACTCCTAGTAAATAACACGCTGGTAATTAATATTGTAAAGCGTTTACATAGGAGTTATTATCTCTCAACTATAGACCCATTAGACTTAAAAATCGGTGGATGTAGTGATGAAACATATTTAACTACAGCACTAATAGCGGGTAAAATTCCAAGTGAAAAACCAGTGGCGATAGGTCCTCTAATAATAAGACAGCAGAGTGAGTATAGTGTAAATCGAGCTATGTGGTATCTTGTTATCCCTAGAAGAATACACTCTTACATTGAGGGCTTAGGAAACTACGTCTTCTACCGTGTTGAGACCCTTGAGGATTGCTTTCGAGAACCAGTACTTGAAATAATAATACAGGATAGTATACAAATAGGCTCTTTCCTCCCACTCACACTACTCGTAGTAGATAGGAGAGTTAAGAAGATTAGTAGTTCAATAACAACATATTTCCTCTACTTAACGGGTTTAACTAGTGAAGCCACCGAGCACTATATAAGTATCCTTTAGTAAGTGATAGTTGAGGGCGTGTAGTCCTTGACTAGTAGTATAGATAATAGTGTGTTAAAAGTCCTCGAAGAGAAGGCGAAGAGAGCTATTGAAATAGCGTGTAGTATTGGTGAAATTGTAGGTTATGTTTCAAGAACAAGTCCTTCATTGATTGATGAAGAAGGTGGTTACGTAGTCTTCGACGTAGATCCTGTAATCTACTTTCAAAATTTTCAATCCTTAATGCAGGCTAGTAGTTATCTAGGAGTAGTAGATATTAAAACACTTAACCTTGTTAGTCTCAGAGTTGTTAGTGTTGAACGTAGAGACATACTTGCAGAGCTCGACTTACCAGACATGTATCTACCACTACCTCACACCGAGATCTCGGGTCTTTTAACTAAGACCAGGATTAAAGCTAAACCACTACTTGCATATGACTTTGAAACTAATAGGGTATTAACAGCAAACTTTGTAATTGAACCTCAAAGCCCAGTAGTTCTTCTTAAACAACCTGAAATAATACAGAAAGTAATGGGTTTACCCGAAGAAGGCGTCTTCTTAGGCTATGCTACTGTCGGTGATACACCTATTTTCGGGGGCAATGCATATCTCTACGCTCCACTACGTGCATTTTATCAACACGTATTAGTCGTGGGGACTACGGGTAGTGGTAAGACAACTCTACTTAAGAACATTATTGCCTCAATAACTTCTGGTTTTAAGTTACAAAACAACAATGTGTCAATAATTGTGCTAGATCCCAATAAAGACTATGTATCTATAACTCTAAAACCTCTATGGTATGTTTTAGGAGAGCAGAGCGAGGACGTAGTGCTCGCTAAGAAGACAGTTAATAGTATACAGAGCACGAGAGGATTAGTAATAGTGCTCCCAATAACAAAAAACGTTGTAGAAGAATATATTGAGAAAACTGAAACATGGGCTAAAATACTTAAAATGATCTCTGAAGACTACGTTCACAGTATTCTAGGACCTATTACGAGGAGGTTTAAGTGGAGTTATGAGATAAGTAAAGTAGAAGTTGTAGAAGAGCCCACGCCACGTGGAAAACTCAGATTAGTTAAGACTAAAATTGCCCTCAATTACGGGGACTTCATAGATGAATTTGAATACTATATAGTTCCCTACGCACTTAGATTTAGAGACTTTAAGCCCAGAGAGTTTATTTCATTAAACCCATATTTTACTAGACAGGCTAAAGACGCATTACATAGGCTACTACAAACACTAGTAGAGAAAAACGCTCATGTCGAAACAATATATGATCTCTATGAGGCATTAAAAGAAGCTAGATTTAGACTTGAGGAGAAGCAGCGTAAGGGCATAATACTAGACCCTAATAGAGAATATATTATTGAGTTAGTTAGAGATCTCGCGATACATAAGAGTACTCTTGAAAATATAATTAGACAAGTAGGTGCACTACTAGATACTGGGTTATTTGATGTGTATATTAAGGGACAGGGAGAAGATAAATATCTCCATGAGCCACCCTTAGAACATATACTTGAAAAACACTTTGAATTCTTCCACGGATACCCAGTAGTGGTGGATCTTGAGTATTTACAAACACACTCTTATGCAGATCCCGAGAAGACTATTAGTATAGTGGCTTTTAGAGTATTAAATAGGGTCTTCGATTGGAAACTTATACAGAGTAAAATGAGATTAGAGACTCAGCCTGTATTGATATTTATAGATGAAGCTCATAGGTTTTTCCCAAGTAGGAGCGGTGTTGAAGAATACATAGAACACGTATCTAGTATGATTGATAGAATTGCAAGACTTGGTAGAGCAAGAAAACTAGGATTAATATTTAGTACTCATAGTCCTAGAGATGTCCATGACATTATACTCCAATTGACAAATACAAAAATAGTATTGAGGACTGATAAGAGTCACTTAGGCTATTTAGACTTGCCACAGGAATATAGAGATTTCATTACACGTGCAAGTGATAGAGTAGCTATTGTTAAAAGCCATGTATTGAGGCTGGGTTACAGTGTCTTTAAGACACCTCCACCACTAGTTGGACACTATGATCTCTCAGCTATTTAACACTACAGTTGTCTCCAAATATAGAGAAATCTCTGAATAACTGTTACACCTGTTAAAAACGTTATTAATGCCAACATAGTGTTTGCTACTAGGAGATCAGCTATATCCACCATTATAGAGACAAGGATTAGTCCAATGAGTCTTTCAGCTCTCTCCATTAATCCAACACCAGATAGAGTTACACCGAGAGTTTCTCCTCTCGCTCTTAGATAACTAACTAGAAAAGAGAATGCGAGAAAAACTAAGGTAGCGTAGATGTTTACCCCAAGTAGTAGTAATGTTAGTGCGTAAATGGCTTCACAAATTCTATCTATAAAAGAATCTAATAATGCCCCCTTCAATGTGCTCATACCAGTAATCCTAGCTAAAGCCCCATCTAGAGCATCTAGGAAACCTGAGATTACTATTACAGCTACTAGTATTAGACCTCTCCGTGTTAATAATACTAGGGGTATTCCGAGGAGACTTATGAGTAGGGAGAGAAAAGTGAGAGTGTTTGGTGTGAGATGAGTCTTAGAAATACTAGTTGCAACAGTATTTATAAGGAATTCTATTTTACTCCGAAACTTGTTCAACAACGCATTTTTCACCGCATAGTTCTCTACACATATTTAACATTACTAATGCATCTTGCTCTAGTATAGGGCTTTCACTTATTATTACAGCGTCAACTCCAACCTCGCAGAAAACACCACAGACGTGTTTAAAATCTGGTCCATAACCCTCCTCTGAGAGATTATGATGTTCTCTCTCACCTCCCTTACCATACTCGATCTTTGAGAAGTGTACGTGTAGTGGTTTAAGAGCCCACTCACCAAGTTTCTCTTCTATGAGCTCTATTACCTGTAAAACGTGTTCTCTTGAAGTAATAAACTTCCCACCACTCCTAGCATATAAGTGTGCAAAGTCTATTACAGGCCTAGTTCCCTCAACACTCAGAGCTATCTCAATCACCTCCTCTAGATCTCCAACTTGACTAGTCTTTCCAGTGGTCTCTGGACCAAGCCATACTCCTCTAGCATTGATCTGCTCTCTATATTCAACCACAGGCTTCAAGTTCTCAATAACTTTTCTCAAAGCATCTCTCTTAGAGGGGGCGTCTTTGTAGTAACCTGGATGAAAGACGACTACATACGCCTCCATCCAGTATGAGACCTCAATAGACTCTTTCATATTTCTAATGCTTTTTTCAACGACATCTTTCCTACCGGCGAGATTTATGTAGTATGGTGCGTGAAGACTCAATTTTATACCATTAGTTTTAGCCTCACTACCTAGAGCTCTAGCCTTTTCCTCTCTAATATTAACACCACGCACAGCTTCATACTCCATAGCGTTTAAACCCATTTCTCTGAGAAAAGCTGGGGCCCGTAGTATATCTGTAGATTTAAGTGTTATTGGTTTACCCGCAGGGCCAAACCAGAACCTAGGCACTCATCACACACCCTCTGAATATTTTACCTTTTTATTGCTTTATAGCTTAGAGGGTTAAGGATTGGAGAAACCACAGTTAATAAGAGAAGACCTGGTATTTAGCGGTTTAAGATTTAATGTTGTGAGAAGGAGATATATTAAGCCATGCTCAGGCGAGTTCTTTGAGCGAGATATAGTTATCTTCCCTCAAGCTGTTGCAATACTCCCCTTTATAAATGCAGGAGATATTCTCTTAATTAGGCAATTTAGAGCTTCACTTAACGAATACATTGTCGAGGTTCCAGCCGGTGTAGTTGATCATGGCGAAACTCCCGAGGAAACGGCTAAGAGGGAGCTTATTGAGGAGACGGGTTATTTACCGCGTACCTTAGAGAAACTGGGTTCATTTACACCAACTCCTGGTTATAGTAGTGAAGTACTTCACCTTTATGTTGCCAGAGATCTTGAGTATGTTGGCTCTAGGCCGGAGAGATATGAGATTATAGAACCACTTATAGTTAAGTTCTCTGAGGCGTATAAAATGGTTTTAGAGGGGGTTATCACCGATATGAAGACAGCTCTCATAATACTACTCTATAATTCTAAGTATAATGAGAGGTGACTAACACTATGAGTATTGACGTGAAGAGCTTAAAGCGTATTTTAACATTACACCTACTAGTTGAGGGTGGTAGTGGCTGGGCTTTTAGAGAACTAATAGATCTTGTAAGAGACCTGCTTGAGGAGAGATTACCTATAATATTAAATAGTGTTCTCGAGCCATTAGGCCTTGAAGCCTCTGTTCTCAGAGACTATGGCTGTAAACTCTATCCTACAGATCCGGGCTGCAAAGATCTAGTGGTTGTAGGAATATATGGAGAAAGTGAAGAGAAACCAGTACTCTACGCCATATACTACTCTACTAGTGGTGAAAACATCTTCGAATTCAAATTGATAAAAATAGTTGACTCTAAAAATCTTCAAGAAATTCAAGAGATTCTGTAATAATCGCTAGATCTCTAAAACTAGTCCTGCACCACCAGTAATAACGTAGAGCCCTATTTTCTCAAGCTTATCTACAAAGGCTTCTCCACTACAGTGTAGTGGAATTATTAATTCGGGTTTTAATTCTCTTAAAGTGCTTATAGCGCCCTCTACTACTTCTAGAGGGGCGTTCTTGAGGTGAAAACCACCTATAACAGCGTATATTTTGCTCTGTGCCTTGTTCACGATATCTCTAATTACCTCTACACCTGGATGTAGACACCCAGAGAACACTACTAGTCCTCCTTCATGTCTAATTACTAAGAATTGCTCATAGGGAGGACCATAGTATGGTGTTGCTAAATAAACATCTTTCTCAATACTAGTCCACTTAACTACTTCGCGTGGTTTAAGTCCACTTGCGAGTAGTAGTCTACCTAGCGACTCCATTGAACCATATGGAATATACACGTCTGTAAATGGTGCTTCTTGAGAAATATACTTGTAACCACCATAGTGTGGTGTGTGTTCGTGTGAGACTATTACGTAGTCTACTAGATCAAGGGGTACTTCAAGTACTCTTGCATTGTGTTCTAAAACTCTTTCATCTACACCCATATCGAAGAGCACGTAGGTGAATTCGTGTTGTACCAGGACTGAGAGTGAGTGTTTTGCAATTAGATCTTTCCTCAATACCTTATCATCAGAAATAACAGTAATTTTCATGTTAAAAGCCCAGTTAATTCACACATGTTGTAGAAATTAGGGTTAAGGTATTTATTATTTGTTAAGAGTGAGTAGTTGTTTAAGAATTATAATGAGAGTTTAACTGTGGTGTTTAATTTGGCTAAGACAGCTGTTCTCTTCACGGGGGGTAAAGATTCTACTTTTGCACTACATAGAGCTGTTGAAGCTGGTTTAGATGTCTGTGTACTCGTATCTATTATTCCACATTACAATTACTCACCACTCTATCATAAGCCATTTTTTGAGGGTGTTAAGTGTCAAGCTTATGCACTTAGATTGCCTTTAGAAACTATTGGTGTTTATAGTGAAAGTGCTGAGAAATACGCTTTAATTAATGTTCTTAAACGTGTTAGAGAAAAGTATAAAGTTGAAGTGCTCGTGACTGGTGCTGTTAAAAGCAGATTTCAAGAGAGAGTGTTTAGAGAGATCGCTAATACAGTTGGACTTGAGCTTTACAATCCACTATGGGGTATTTCTGAAGAGGACTACTTAGAGAAGCTCCTTGAGTATGGTGTAGAGTTCATGTTAATATCTATTACCTCTATGGGAATACCTCTAAGTCTCCTTGGTAAAGTATTAGATTATAGTGATGTAGTGAGACTTAAATCACTCGCGGTAAAATATGGTTTTAACTTATCATTTGAAGGTGGAGATGCTGAGACTTTTGTTGTAAATGCTCCGCTATTTAAATATAGGGTGGCTGTGAAGGGGAGATCTGTAGTTGTTTCAGAATATGAAGGCTACTTTGTTATTTCAAAGTGTGGTCTTGTTGAAAAATATTGAGCTTCCAAAGACCTTTAGCTCTTCCTAGCATAATAGACCTTAACCATTTCAGCAAGATGTTCTGGTTTAGTATACCATTTATCATATTTGTACTGGTTACCCTCTATACTCACTATGACGTAGTCTCTCTCATCTCTAATTCTTATTTCAGGGAAGCCTTCTTTAAACAAGCTGATCTCTAGTGGAGAGCGATCTTGAAATCTAACTCCTGTCACCTTTGACGCTATTTGTATTTTGAGTTGTTTAATATACTCACTCATATAGATGCACCTAAATCCAGCAGTTCATAGTAAATTAACAAAATCCTTTTATACTTTATGCAACTACTAGCCTAAAATACTTAATAATTTTAGTTAATATGTAACTCCCAGTAGAGCATATCTATCTGCTCTCACACCACTACATGTAGTGTATTGTGATGGTTGTGGTAATTGTATTGGAGACTCGGTGATCTCTCCGAGAACTCCTTTACCGAAGTTCTTCTCTAATAACTCAGCTTCCCTCCTAGACCCATCCCATGGAGTTATTATAAGCCCTTTAAACTCCACTGGTTCACATTTCTCAGTAAACATAGTCATTTTCTTCAAGTGTTCTAGTGCGTTAGATCTGAGGAATTTGTTTAGATCAGCCCATATGGTCTTAAGCTCGCTTAATATGTCCTCTACTTTAACTGTGACTTTAGGTGCATTATCTCTCCTCGCAATTGTAACAGTATTTGTTTCAAGCTCTCTTCTACCAATTTCTAATCTCGTAGGTACGCCCTTCATTTCCCAATAATAATATTTCCAGCCTGGAGTATGCTCAGGGTCTTTATCGAGATATACTCTCACCCCCTGATTCTCTAAGAAGTTCTTAACGCGTTCAGCATATTCTACAATATCGCTTTCTTCTCGCCTAGCAATTGGCACTATAACTACTTGTATTGGGGCTACTTCGGGAGGAAAGAAGAGTCCTTTGTCATCACCATGTATCGCTATTACAGCTCCGAGAACTCTCTCACTAACACCATAGCATGTTTGATATACGTATTTAACTGAGCCATCTGTATCCATGTATTTTATATCAAAAGCTTTAGCGAATTTCTGTCCGAGATTTATTACACTGCCGAGTTCGAGTCCTTTACCATCAGGCATTACAGTGATAAAGTCGTAGTTGTATTCAGCTCCTGCAAACGTATCCCATGGTGGTGTTTTAACTATGAAATATGGTAATTGTAGTCTATCAAAGAATTCTTTATACACTTGAATACCCTCTATAATTTGCTTTTCAGCTTCTTCTCTCGTAGCGTGAGCTGTGTGTGCTTCAATAAACCCCATGATCTCTCTAACTCTTAATAATGGATGTGTCATTTTAGTCTCATATCTAAAAATATTAACAACCTGGTACATTTTGAGTGGAAGGTCTTTGCGCCCCTTAATCCACATAGACCACATATAATACATTACTGTCTCACTTGTAGGTCTAAGATAAAACCTCTCATTAAACCTCCTAGTTCCAGTTCCCTCAACAACAAAGCTTTCGCCTCCAAAACCAGCTAAGAAGTCTTTCTCTCTGGAGAACACTGATTCAGGTATTAGCGTGGGGAAATATGCCTCTTCATGCCCAGTTTTATCTAGAAGGTCTGTGAGTATTTTTTGAACTAATCTAAGAGCTTTAAGCCCATAAGGCCTCCAAACGATCATACCTTTCACAGGGTATCTTATATCAACTATATCAGCTTCTCTTAAAATCTCGTGATACCATTCGCTAAAATTCTCATATTTATTTATCCCTATGCTCTTCCACGCCATGTCTTAAGCCCTTAAGAACCTCTCTACATATAAACTCACTAATACTACTATCTATAAGATTATTTCTGTTTTTAACAGTTTTCTCAATATATGCATCTAAAAAGACCTCTTTTAGAAATTCTGGTTTACTTCGCGCTAAAACATACCAATTACTATTTCCTATCAGCAGGTCGCCTTTACACTCATTTACTAAGCGTTGTAGTGTCAAAATAGATCTCTGTGAGAGCTCTACTAGCATATCTGATTCAATTATAGTTGTAAAAGGCTCACTACACATTACATAGAATAATCCATAGCTTAATTTTGTAACTTCACCCAAGTATTTTTCTGCATTAAACACTCTACTAAGACTCCTTATTCTTGAAATAAGCGCACGTATTTCTACTCTAACCTCACCTAGAGACTTGATAACATGGTTGTCTAATTCGCGAATTCGCGCAGGGTATTCATATTCTAATAGTCTTCTAAGTAACTTAACAGTGAACTCTATGAGCTGAGTACTTTTAGTTCTAAGCATGCAGTTTAGTGTAGAGTTATGACACCACCACGTATGTGGTAGTGTAGTTATTGTGAGAGCTGGTATTCCTTTAAGCGCGTATATATAGCTTTCAAATAACGCGTGATTAAAGTCTAGATCTACTTCAATACCAAGGCTACTATTATCACCTAGTATGAGTTGCCTTAGAAGTGGATGTATAATTACCTTTACACGAGTAGTGTCATATACAGGTCCTATCGCGAGTGCACTTTGAACTCTACTAAGTAACCCTTTCTTCTCAAGTAACTCTAACAGATATCTCAGACCCCACATATAATGGTACTCTGTGAATTGTCTATCTCCAATATCTCTAGCACTACTCGAGATCAATACTAAGTTGGGTGCTGAGTTCCAGCCTCTGATAGATCTAGATAAATCTACAAGTAGACTTGAAGATGTCTTCTCAAATCCCCCAATTATACTGTCATGGTGACTAACTATGTGTACTTCTCTTTCACCACGTCCATTAATACCAGCGAGGACGATGCGTGCTATACCGCTATTAATCTGAGACTTTACTCTTAAAACAACCCTCCTTTTAGTAATTAAATCTGCGACTGTGTTACTTACACATATTGCAGGGATCTTGGGTGATGTGGAGGGGTTAAATGTGAAACCCGGTGTTCCAAGCACTACATCTGCTTTTATAAAGTCTCTATTAGTATAGAAAACTAATAGTTCAATGTTACTATTACTGAGAATATAGTATGACCACTTCAACTCTGCGTGATTTTCAGGGTATTTTGTGAGGATTACATGACCATTCAAGGATTTTTTAAGCTCTCTTAAATCCCATATGTGTTTTACAGTTGTAGGGTTAATTTCAATTACTATTGGAGGACTATATGGTAGGGCTATACATTCGTAGCTCTCATTATTACACTCAATATTACACTCACTACTCCAAGTGTAAACTGGAATTTCAATAGATTTAACCCAGTCTACGATGGATTTTAGATTAGTGGTTAATTGACTAATAACTTTGTGTTCTTCAATACTACCAGGTAATATACTCTCCACGTAAACTCCTCCCAGAGATAGTAGAGGTGACATGGGTAGAAATATTAGTCACCATTAGAAAAGTGTAAATAGTGAGGTATGCGATTTGAAAGTTATTGAATTTCGCGATGTAAAGAACCTAGATCTCTTCATTAAAAGGTTGATTGAACTTGGATTTAGAATTGAACTCGGCCCTCACGTGGTGCTTGAAGATCACAGCGAGCTAGCTGTATTTAAAGCTATGCGTGATAATGAGCTAGAAGCGTATATTGTTGCACACTACATAACGCAGTATTATAGAGCTGTTTTAAGTAATTCTTATAGTGATGACTCTCTCTTCGTGAAGGAGCTTTTGCGTATAAAATACTCTGGCGAGAAGTGGAGTATTCCTGTAAATCCACTATACATAGTTACTCTAAATAGTAAGCTATTAGAGTATATTAAAGACTATAGAGATGAATATCCTGTTCCTGATGGAGAGTATTTGATTAATACTTATAGGTCTAAGAACCCAGAGTATGCACAAATACCTAGAGTTGTAATTGGAAGACTAGTAGATGTAGAGTCCTAGGTTATTACCTTAGGACATTAAGCTGAGATCTCAGCTCTCTCTAATTGTGCTTCCTCTAGGCTTGCACCACAATATGGGCAATATAGTGCGTCTACTGGTACCTGCCTATTACACTTAGTACAGGTTTTGACGTTTTCTCTGAGTGCTCCTCTCAGTTTCTCGTCATATTCTTTCTTAATGTCATCTATAGTTAAGTGTAAGTATACTTGAGTTGTTCTTATATCACTGTGTCCTAGTAGTCTCTGTAAGCTTGGTAGACTAAGACCTCTCCTAATAGCGAGTGTTGCAAACGTGTGGCGTAATATGTGTGGTCTTATCTTATTGGGCTCTATGCCTGCTCTAATAGCTAATCTCTTTATTTTCTTATAGAGTCCTGTGTAAGAGATCTTGAAGATCTTGTCTCCTGGTTTAAGTCCATGGAGTTTTATCCATGCACTTAAAGACTCGAAGACATCTTGTGGCGCTGTGACAAGTCTCTCTTTACCATACTTAGCCGACCTTACTTTGATAACTCTACTATTAAAGTCTATATCTTCTACTCTTAGTTCTAAGAGCTCTCTACTTCTAAGACCTGTTGAAACTAGTAGAGTTAATATGAGTTTATCTTGTGGTTTTTTAGCAACATTTAGTAGTTTTCTTAAGTCTTCGTCGCTTAATACATCTATTCTTGGTGTAAGTCTCTTACTACCTGGAACTCTTAATCTTAAACCGAGCCATTGGAAAAATCTTCTTAATAGTATACTATAATAGTGTAGTGTTACTTGCCACTTAGCACTATTAGTGGTTTTAGAACCTGGGAAGCCTGTTCTTGCCCTCGTATTTCTCCAGTTAACTACATCTCTCAATGTGACTTCGCGTAGTGGTTTATTATTAATAAATGATAGAAAATCTTTTATAGCAGCTATATATGCTCTAATAGTCTCTTTAGAAGCACCTGCAGCTTGTAATGCTAATTCGAATTCTCTAATGATCTCCTCATTACTAAGTTCTAGTATGCCTTCAGGTGCTTCACCAATATCTAATTTTGGCAAGTAAAAACCCTATAATTCGATTCTAGAGGGAAGAGTTATAGGGGGTAGGGGTTGTTTTCATTGATAAAGTTGATTAAGGTTTATTGAGTTATTTCAAGGTTGTAGAGTGCGTTTATAAACCCCCTCGACACTCTACATGTACACGCGCAGCACTGTCGCGTGAACCTATCAGCTCTTGAGGGCGGCGGTTCGAGCACTAGTAGAGAGTTTATATTAGTTGATGAGTTTAGAAGAGTAATTTTTATTAAAAAGTATTCTTACTTTCTTTAAATTAAGCTTTTCATTTTCTCCTCTATGAGTTTTTGAGCTTCACTACTACTTATTTCTGTGGGTGTTGTTTTAGAGAGGTCTTCTAGGATTTTCTGGGGTTCTTCTATGAGGAGTTCTATTGACTTCTTTGTTCTCGCTAAATATCTGTATGCTTTCTGCATATACACTACTATGGCATCTACTACTACTTCACCTTCACTTGTAGGTGTTAGTGATACTAATCCTAGAACTGATCCATCGCTTCTACATAGTTTTGCCACAAATCCTCTTTCAGCTGTTTCTCCAATAATATCTATGGACGCTATTTCGCTCACTATCTGTGTTGGTGAGATCGCTGGTGGTGTGATTTCGATTGGTGTTGGCGGTGTTGGTGGAGGTGGTGGTTTTATTACTCTCTCAGCTTCTTCCTCTGATATTTCGAATTCTTTAACTACTTTTTCGGCTTCTCTAGGGGCTACTCTAAATCTCTCTAATATTTGTTCTAGTCTCGTTGAGATGATATTATTTACTATTTTCTCTACGTTTTCATCAGGAATTCTCTTAAAAGCTTCTATTCTTAGTGTGTTATAGAGCCATGTAATCCTCTTCTCAGGTTCTACTCTATAGTTAACTCTAATACGGACAACATCACCTTTATCTATCTTTAACTCTCCTACTAGTATATTGTAGAGGACCATGTTTAACTCTGCAGATGCTCTTGCAGCTTCTCTTGCGAACTCTTTATCTTGTTTAACTAGATCTCTTAGTTGAGCAAAGATAGTTCTTCTAACTTTATCAGCATATGCACCAGCAATAACAAGACCTGTACTAAGCTCTCTGGTCTCACTAGAAGTACTCACACTAATCACCTCAATAATTCATGATATTAGTTATGTGAAACTATATTAAAAATATTATTTTAGTTATATATTTTAATTATCCTAGGTTATCAGAGAATCTTTATCATACATGTCTCACAAACTAGCCCTTATTAGTATCTTATAGATTAGAATACTTGTGGTGGTGTTTTTGAGTAAGAGTGTTACTTTTTCTGGCATAGTTGTTAGTGTTGAAAGTGTTGAGGGGTTTGGTGATCTTTTATTTGTTCACGGAGAACTTAATGGCGTTAACTCAGAGTTCTATTTGAAAGCGAGTGAAGATGTTCTTAAGAGAATTCGATATTTGGGTATTGGAGTTCGAGTTGAGGGTGTTGGTGTAATTATATCTGAAAATCCGCTTGTGGTTTTAGCCCAGGAGTAGTGTGGTGGCTTAGTCGTGAAGTTGCTTGCTAAACCACCTAGAATTAAGGTTTTAGAGGCTGCAGGAGCTATTGGTGATAACAGGGTAAACGTGATCTCGGGGAGTAAGGCTCTTGTAAAATCTAGTACTGGTGAGAGGGAGTATAAAGTTGTACTAGTTGAAAGTGGTGAAGGCACATATAGGGCTTATAGTAGTGATAATGGTACACTATATAGGGGTTATATAGGATATCCTATACTCTCATTTATGATGATTAAAGGTATTCTCCCCATGGATAACGAGGTTATACGAGCCTTTATTGGAGTGCCGTGGAAAGAACTTAATGAGAAATACCAGAAATACGCTATAGTTGAAAATATTGTGCTAACTCGCGCTGAGCGTCTCGGTGTTTCACGTAGAGTTATAGATGAATATGTTAGTGTTGTCTTAAAGAAGCTTAGTGTTATTAAAGTGTATTTTGACGAAGAGTTATCTAAATACTAGCTATTGTTATTTTCCCCTTAACTACTCTAATATACCTGTGTCTCGCCAGCCACTCTAGAATTCTCCTTGCATAACCTCTTTCGACGCCGAGCTCGTGAACTATTATTCTAATAGCGTCTTTAACAGAGATCTCTCCATACGTAGACATAGAGTTCATGAGTACGTCTAAAGCTTTTTTATAGAAGCCGCTGAGTTGTTCCTGGAATACTATGTTTCCTTCTTTAAACGTAAATCTCATGTATATGCCTGTTTTCGGCTCTATGAGTGAGTATTCTCCGTTTGTAATGTTCTTTACATAGATCCTTGTGTATCCTGGTGTACGCGGTGTTTTCAGCTTAGTTGTAAATACATATGTATTCTCGGATTTGCAAGTGCGTAGGAGTCTTGGCTGTATTATTTCGAGAAAGATTGTGTAAGTGCATTCTTTACAAGCTGTTTCAGGATCTGTAAATTCTACTTTATTTAACACCTCTATTGTTAAATACCTTGCTAATTGTGTCGTCTCAGTAACTACACATACTCTTTCTCCACTATGAGTGAGTTTTAATATTATTGCATTTGCTAGTTTAATTAGCGTATTTATACTTGTTGACACTATAATAGACCTATTGCCGAGCAACTGCCAGAGAAATTCACTACTCATTAAACACACTCTCCTGCTATATTTAAATTATAGAGGGTTCTAAGCTATTATTATATTTATGTGTTCGCGGGGTGTGTGACTTGCTGAGAGAAGTGTATTTGTCTTGGCCTAAAATGATTAGGGGTGTGTTAGAGAAGTGGGGTGTTTACCGTGTTGAAGGTGTTTTTGACGAGGTTGTAGTTGTAGGTATGGGTGGTAGTGGTATTGTTGGAGATTACTTACAAGTGCTTGCTGCTGAGCGTGGTCCTCTACCAGTATATGTTGTGAAGTCTTATATTTTGCCTCGCTTTGTAGATGAAGACAGCTTAGTTCTGTTAATTAGTTATAGTGGTAATACTCTTGAAACACTATTGGCTTTTAAAAGCGCTTTATTGTCTAAGCTTAGAGTTGTTGTTGTTTCTAGTGGTGGTGTATTGAAGGAGGAGGCTTGGAGACGTGGTGTTCTCTATATTGAGGTTCCAGGTGGGATTGTACCAAGGGCTTCTTTACCTTCAATGCTCTATAGTATTCTAGGTTTACTAGATACTAGTGGTTATAGTGTTATAACACTTAGAGAAGCTGAGGAGAGTGTTGTATTTCTTGAAGATGTGAAGAGCTCTATTCTTGGGTCTTCAAGTAAACTTGCAAAATGGCTTTATAGTGAATGTGTTATTCCAGGTAGACTTGTAATTATAGCTACACATACACCTATGGGCGTCTTAGCTCTTAGATTTAAAAATGAATTCAATGAGAATAGTAAGTTGCATGTGAAGGTTGATGTTGCTCCCGAGTGGATGCATAATGATATTGTTGGCTACGAGGCCCCCTTACGTAGAGATTACTGCGTCCTTGAGATTATAGATCCAGATAATGCTGTTGGCTGTAAACTAGTAGAGTTTATGAGGGATATTTATAGTGAGGTAACAAAATCTTTCTACAGAGTTGAATTACGTGGAGAGAATACATTGGAGAAACTGCTATATGGGAGCCTAGTAGGAGGTCTTACAAGCATCTTCTTAGCAGAGCTGAGAGGTGTAGACCCATTGATAACTAAGACGATAGAACTATATAAGTTAAAGACTAAGGAGATTTTTAAAGAGTGATAAGTGTTTTAAAAGAGGTGTATTAATATTAAAATTCTAATGGGGGCCGTCGTCTAGCCTGGCTAGGATGCGGGGCTTGGGCCCCCGTGACCCGGGGTTCAAATCCCCGCGGCCCCATATTTAACCTCTAATCTATGGTAATGGTATAAGTAGCTGAGTACTAGTAACAGTAATTTGAGGATATTAATAGCTCTTATGAGTATTTCTCACGTGATATTTGTGTTGTTAGTGTTTATTGAGCTATAATTAGCCTCCTGGTGCTCCATGCCAGGGGCTCTCTTTCCAGATCATGTCCCATATCTTCTCCTCTGTGAGTGCTTCTTCTTCAGCTATCCTCTTCTTAATATCTAGGAGTAGAATGTGATGATTGATCTCGTCATTTATAATTGCTGCTGTTATTAACTTTACTCTTGGGTCTTGTGATGTTGAAAATATTTTCTTAGCTTCTTCTAGCATTTTTATCTCTGTTTCAATGTGTTTTTCAATAGTAGTAGTTATTTTTCTGAGTTCTTCTATGGTGATAAATGGTTGTGTTTGCTCTAGTAGTTGTGTTATTGCCTCATACATTAAACTATGTTTTAGAGAGTCTTGTGATATGCTTAGGAATAATGCTCTGAGTACTGGGTGTTTTATAGATTCAGCCATAGTCTTTAATTCCTCAGCATATTTCCTCTCTAATTTAGAGTACTCAATTACTTTATCTATTATGCTCAAAACAACACACCCAGAGGGTTATTGTTATTTAAACATATAAGTCTTAATATTAAATTAATTATTTTTGTTTCTTCTAGGTACATTGCTAACTTACTAAAGAGGGGTGTGTGATTTCAGCCTGGGGAAACGCTCTTCACTTTTCAGACTACCGTCGTGTCATCACATGTTTAATATTTATTGTCTCCCCCTTTAATTATTTTAGGGGGTGTTTTTGAGGCGTTTGTGTTTTATTGTTTTTTCTACTCTATTGTTGTTTCTTCTAGTTAGTTTTTTCGCGAGTAATGTGTTGTTGTGGCGTGTGTGGAGTTTTCTTGGTGATGAGGAATTTTACTTGGCTTTATCGCTTTTAATTTACTATTTACACCCTGATCCGGTTGGGGGGTTATTATTGGTTTTATCAGTTGTTTTTTCAGGTTCTTTCAATGTTTTTTTAAAGTATTGGTTAAATTTGCCTAGGCCTCTTAATCCTCTTGTTCCTGTTGAGGGGCCTGGTTTTCCTAGTGGGCATTCTCAGGTTTCTACGAGTTTTTGGTTTGTTTTTCCAAGTGTTATTTGTGTTAGGTGTTTTTATCTTGTTTCTATTGTGCTTATAACTGGTATTTCGCTGAGTAGGCTTTATTTGAGGGCTCATTATCCTGTTGATGTTGTGTGTGGTGTTGTATTTGGATTGATAGTGGGCTTAGTGGTGTTGTTGTTGAAGAGTTTTTTGGGTTATTTGGTTTTTATTTTGTGTTCTATTTTATCTTTAATGTTATCGCTAATTAGTGTTTTATTGTTTGGTGGTCCTATTAGTACTTGTAGTGTTCTTATTGCTACTAGTTTAGTTGTGTTTTTGTTATTGTTGTTTTTTAGGGGTTATTTGAAAAGTATTGTTTTTAATGTTTGGTTGCGGTTGTTTTTATTTATTGTTTCCTCGGGTATTGTTTTCCTAGTTTACTTTTTAACCCTGGGTTTTGGTTTATTTTTGAGGGTTTTTGTTTTCTCTCTTGTTGTGTTTTTTGTTTTAATGCTTCCATTGTTTATTAATGTGTTCTGTGTTGTTAAATGCCGCTGAGCCAGAATGCTATTAGTCCTATGCTCATTGCTATTAGTGTTTTCTTCCTGGATTTTTCTAGTATTTTTGGCTTTGTGTTGTTTTTGTATGCTTCTATGAGGCTTTGCATATAAATTATTGTTGTTATGGTTATTAGTGTTTTGTATAGTATTCCAGTGTTGATTATTATTGTTGAGGTTATTGCTAGTGTTGTTGCTAATAGTCCTGTTGTAATCATTGTTTTAAGTGCTGTGTTTAATCCGTATTTTGTTGCTATTGTTGAATATCCTCTCTCTAAATCTCCTCTGTAGTCTTGTATTGCTTTGAGTATTTCTCTTCCTAGTGTTGCTAGGAATACTATTAGTGTGAAGGTTACTGCTAGTTGGAGTTTGTGTTGTGGTTGATTTGAAGCTATATAGCCGTATATTATGGGGCCTGTTGTTGAAAATGCTACTAGTGTGTGGCTCCACCAGTGTTTTCTAAGGTAGTTGTATGTTATGCCTGTTGTCGTGTAGATTAGTGTTGTTATTATGAGTTTGTAATTGTTAGTTATTGTGTTTACTAGTACTCCGAGTGTTGTTAGTGTTGTTGCGGTTATTAGGGCTGTTTTTGCTGATGCTTCTCCGCGTGGTAGGGGTTTCCATGGTTTATTGACCTTGTCTACTTCTACATCTACTATGTCATTTATGATCATTGAACTAGCTGTCAATGTAAATCCTGTTGTAAAAGCTATGAGGAGTATTAACAAGTGATCCCATGAGACATTATAGTCTAAAAAAGCAACTATTGCGAGAACAGCTCCTAAACCACTCATAAGTGAATTAGGAGGCCTAATAAGCTCTAAGTAAGCCTTAACCCCCAATATCAAACACCAAAATTCACAATAAGACTTAAGGATAATGAGCGCTGTAGAGGAGCTCTAAACCAGGATTACACCTGGGTCTGTAAGGCAAGTAGTAAACATACACCCCGCCCCCAGGTGAGCTGTAGCTTTGGGCGATTGGGAGCGGCGGGCTGAACCCCTCGGGGAAAACCCCTCGGAGCTCACACCCCCGCCCCATCAACCCCGTCTTCTACGGGAGCCCACGCCGCAGAGGCACAAGGCCTCTACGGCAGGCCGCCTCGTCTCGGGGAGGGGTTCCCGCTTAGATGCTTTCAGCGGTTACCCCCTACGGCGTGGCTGCCCAGCACTGCCCACCAGGACAACTGGTAAACTAGAGGCCGCGCCGCCCCGTTCCTCTCGTACTGAGGGCAGCTTCCCCTCAGGCGGCCCACGCCCCCCGCGGGTAGAGCCCGACCTGTCTCACGACGGTTAGTTCCGCCGGTAGGTGGGGTTAAGGGTTAAAAATACGATGTTTATGTATGAGTTGAATTCCTAGTTTATAGTACATTGTGGTGGAGGTAGGTATTTATGAACTAGTTTTACGAGGTGTGAGATTGAGCGTTTTAATATGTTTCTATTCTTAGGTTTGCCTAGTCTTCCATCACCCAATATATAGCCGATTATGACTTGTATGGTAATTTAAGACACCCCCTATAAGCATGCACAGTCCCACCTAACCGGCGTCTAAACCCAGCTCACGTTCCCCTTTAATGGGCGGGCTTAGGGAGGAGGGGGCTTATTGCCCGCCTCCTTAGCCCCACCCTTGGGGGCTGCTGCACCCCCAGGATGGGAAGAGCCGACATCGATGTAGCAAACCGCGGGGTCGATGGGAGCTCTCACCCGCGACGACCCTGTTATCCCCGGGGTAACTTTTCTGTCATGCCCGGCCCCCACCGACGGGGGCACGAGCGTTCGCTAGGCCACGGTTTCCCGGCCGGACCCCTTGTGTTCAAGGGTCCGGTCAGGCCGGCTTTTGCCCTTGCACTCTACGGCGGAGTTCTGACCCGCCTCTCGGCCCGCGGTAGCAGGGGGTCGGAGAAGCGTGAGTCCTAATTCAAGCAACTGGTTCTTTGTGAGATATACGAATTTACCCTTTACTGGTTTTACTCCTTCTATAAATCCTACGTTATTTTTAAAGTTAAGTAAAGAGTTTATGTCTCTGTATCTTGTTCTAAGGTGCTTATAGCCATCGTCAACTACGCTTAAATCAAATTCTCACGGTAGTATTCTCTAATAGCTTCTTCAAACTCACTTATTAAGACCGGGTCTTTAGCCGTCAGTTTAATTCTTCCTATCCCCCGCGACTCATCAACAAACACTGAGCCATCAGATAGGAGAAATCCAACAATATATGCAAATAATACACCTCTATTACTATTCACAATCACCCCCAATACACAGTTGATGATGAGTATTTAAAATGAAACCCCCACTAGCCGCGGTGAGCCGACCTTTGGGCGCCCGTGTTACCTTTTCGCGGGCGTGCCGCCCCAGCCGAACCGCCCACCCGGCGTTGTCCCCCCAGGCTATGCCCAGAGGTTAGGCTCCCAGGCTGCGGTAGGTGGTGTTTCATTGTCGCCTCCGCCACACCCGGAGGTGTGGCTTCACCAGCTCCCACCTACGCTACGTACCACAGCCCAGGAGCCAGCGCCGGGCTGCGGTAAAGCTCCACGGGGACTTATCGCCCAGCGGGGGGTTGCCGGCCTGTGCACCGGCTCCGTGTATTCACGGGGCCCCAGGCCAGGACAGCGGGGACCTCGTTGATCCATTCATGCGCGCCGGAACTTACCCGGCAAGGCATTTGGCTACCTTAAGAGGGTCAGAGTTACCCCCGGCCTTCAGCGGCGCTTCGCCGGGTTGAACCCCGGTTTCACGGACCGCCAGTGGCCAGGATTCGGCCCCCGTTCACACCCTTACGGGCTTGCGGGGACCTATGTTTTTATTAAACAGTCAGGTCCCCCTTGTTACTGCGACCTGCGGTCCCAGGGTTATTTCCCCAAGACCGCAGGCACCCCTTCTCCCGAAGTTACGGGGCCAATTTGCCGAGTTCCCTGGCCTGGGTTATCCCCCAGACGCCTTAGGCTGCTCACCTAGGGGCACCTGTGTCGGTTCTCGGTACGGGCGCGGGGGATCGTTCCCCGCCCCCTTTTCACGGGTCCCCGGGGTCGGCGGAAGGGCCTAACGGCCCCCATTCCCGGCTTCGGCCCCTTCTCACCATTACGGTACTCCAGGGCCTTCACCGGTTAGCCGGGTCGCGGCTATTCAGCCGCCCCCGGTCCGCCTA
>JAJHQS010000047.1 GCA_020833225.1 Desulfurococcaceae archaeon | reverse complement strand
TATATAATGTTCCCATATATTCTCTCTGCTTCTCCTCGTGGAAGTATTTTAACCTCTATTTTTAAGTCTTCTTCTACTTTCTTATTAGCAAGTTCTTCAATAGCTTTTACTTCTTCAGGTGTAGGCTTTCTATTAAACTTCACTGTGAGTCTACCGTGTTTACCACTCACATATGTACTAGCAGTCCATAAGGCCTCTTCACCTAAAACCCTTACAACAGCTCCTTTTACAACGTGGAGAGCTGTGTGAGTTTTCACTTCATCAGGGTATTCTTCAATACACTCTCTCATAATATTACACCTGTATATTTAATTAGAAATATGTGCTCTAAATTAATATTCCCCTATTCTCTTTAAGGTAAGCAGTGTCTATGTGTGCTTTAAGCAAAGAAACTAGTAATATCTTTGAGGAGTTCTGTGAAATCGAGTTCACTAGCCCTATGGCATGCTACGAAGTGTTCTTTACTATATTCGAGTAACTCAGGCTCTTTTAATTTACACATTTCTATGGCATATGGACATCTCGGGTGAAATCTACAGCCTTTAGGCGGGTTTAATGGACTTGGAGGTTCACCTGTGATTTCAATACGTCTTCTACTCTTTAATTTTGGATCTGGTATTGGTATTGATGAGAGTAGTGAGAGTGTATATGGGTGTTTTGTATTAGTAAATACTTCTCGCGTAGTTGAATATTCAACGACTTTACCAGCATACATTACCATAATGTAGTCACTAATATGTCTAGCTGTGAGTAAGTCGTGTGTTATAAATATATATGTCAACTCGTGTTTACTCTGAAGATCTAGTAGTAAATTTAATATTTGTGCTTGAACTGATACATCAAGCGATGATGTAGGCTCATCTAGTACTACTAAGAGAGGCTTGAGTATTATAGCTCTCGCAATAGCCACTCTCTGTTGTTGACCACCTGATAACTCATGAGGATACCTCATTAAATGCTCCTCACTTAAACCAACCTCCTCTAGAGTTTTAACAATTATCTCACTACGAGTCTTCTCATCATAATCTGTATGTATTTTCAAAGGCCTTTCAAGAATCTCTTTAACCCTCATTCTAGGATTTAAAGAGGAATATGGGTCTTGAAAAACTATCCCAGTAGACCTCCTAAACCACTTAAGCTCATCTCTATTAAGGTGCATTATATCACGACCATTAAATAAAATTATGCCTGAAGTCGGCTCAATTAACCTTAAAATAGTTAATCCAAGAGTAGTCTTACCAGAACCAGATTCACCTACAACTCCAAGTGTAGTTCCCTTATTAACACTAAAAGAAACCCCATCAACAGCGCGAATATATTGTGGTTTACTAAAAATACCCTTTTTAAATTCAAAATACTTTTTCAAATCTTTAACCTCTAAAATCCTCGTAGAAATTCACCTCACATAATTATGACAAGCAACTATGTGTTTTCTAGAAACCTCAATTAATCCCGGCTCCTCACTAGTACACCTGCTAGTAGCGTAGAGACATCTAGGGTGAAATCTACAACCACCTGGTGGATTTATGAGACTTGGAGGAGCTCCTGGTATTTGACTAAGTCTTGATTTCGACTTCCTCCTAGCAATTACACACTCTATTAAACCCTTAGTATAGGGGTGAAGTGGTGATTCAAAGATATCTATTACATTACCTACTTCAACTAGTTTTCCAGCATACATTACACCAACTCTATCACACATTTCCGCTACTATACCAAAATTATGTGTTATTAATAGTAATGTGAGACCATATTCTTCTTTAAGCTCACGTATAAGTCTAAGTACTTGGGCTTGTATAGTGACATCTAGAGCTGTTGTAGGTTCATCAGCTATTAGTAAACTCGGCTTACAAGACGTCATCATAGCTATCATAGACCTCTGCTTCATACCACCACTAAATGCATGTGGATAATCCTTAGACCTCAAATGGGGGTCGGGAATACCAACTCTACTTAACTGTTTAATTGCAGAGATTAATGCTTCTCTCCACGGTGTTTTAAAGTGTGCTACTAATGGCTCTCCTACTTGAAGACCTATTCTGAGAACTGGATTTAGAGAACTCATGGGGTTTTGAAATACTACTGCTATATCTCTCCCTCTAATCTCTTCTAGCTCACTATCACTTAGCTTCAATAGATCTATGTTTTTAAACATAATACTACCACTTAAAATTCTAGCATTTGGAGGTAGTAGTCTAGGTATTGCTAATGCTAAAGTACTCTTACCACACCCAGTTTCACCAATTAGGCAAAAGCTTTCTCCTTCATAAATCTCTAGATCTACACTATCAACTGCTTTAACATAGCCTCTAATAGTCTCATAGTATACTCTAAGATCTTTTATACTGAGTAGTGTTCTCGGCAAAAGATCACCCATATCTCAACTTAGGATCTAAGACTTCTCTAAGAGCATCACCTAGCAGATTAAAACTAAGTGCAGTTAGAGTTATAAATAATCCTGGAAACACACAGCACCAAGGTGCTTTAAATATATAATCTCTCCCCTCACTGAGCATAAGACCCCAATCTGGAGTTGGTGGTTGAGCACCAAAACCTAGAAAACTAAGTGCAGTAGTGTAGAGTATTGCTGAAGGTATTGTGAGTGTAGCTAAAACTATTATTGGGGGTAGTGTATTAGGTAAAATATATCTAAGCATTATACTAAAACTAGATTCTCCAATAGCTCTAGCAGCAATTATAAACTCTCTACTAATTATTGACAAAGTCTTAGCTCTCACTACTCTAGTGTAAGGTGCCCAACTAACTACTGCAACAGCTACGACGACATTAGTTAATCCAGGTCCAAGTATAGTAACTATTGCAAGAGCAAGTACTATTGGCGGAAAAGCCCAGATCAAGTCAGTTATTGCCGAGATAAATTTGTCAACTCTACCACCATAGAAACCAGCTAGTAAACCTAGAGGAACACCTATACCGGCCTCAACTAAGACTACTAGTAATCCCACCCATAGAGCTATTCTAGCACCATATATAACTCTACTGAAAACATCTCTCCCCAAGTGATCTGTTCCAAAGAGGTATTTAATAGATGGCGGTAATAGCCTAGAAGAGGGATCTACTTCGTCAAATTTCTTAGGTGCTATGAAATCAGCTGTTAATGCAAGAAATACCATTAGAGATAAGAGTAAGAGGCCTATAATACCTCTCTTATAAGTTAAGAAGAGTTTAAATGTCTCATTATTACTCAGTAACTTAATTCTCTCACTAATTAAGCGAATCATACACTACGACCTCTTTCAAAGCGTATTCTTGGATCTAATATGGCAATTACAACATCACCAAGAGTATTACAAACTACTGTGAGAATAGTTATTATTAACACAATACCTTGAACAACAGGGTAGTCTTGCTTCAATATTGAAACATATAGTAATCTACCCATCCCAGGTAAAGCAAACAACGTCTCTATTACTACTGCACCACCCATTAACCATGGTAAATCTAAGAAAAACATTGTAACTACAGGTATTATAGCGTTTCTTAATGCATGAACTAATAAAACCCTCCTCTTACTAAGACCCTTAGCCCAAGCTGTTCTTATATAGTCTTCGCCAAGCACTTCAATCATTTCAGCTCTTGTAAGTCTCATTACATAAGCTGATGATGGTAAAGCTAGGGATAATGCGGGTAAAATTAGTGAATGCCACCCCTCATAACCTGAAACTGGAAAGAGACGTAGATAGTAGGCAAAAATAAGCATTAATATTAAACCAAACCAGAAGCCAGGTATTGAGTAACAAATTATACTCGATGTTGATAAAATACTATCTAATAGTGAACCCCTCTTTAAAGCCGTTATAATTCCAGTTAAAACTCCAATAACATATGATAATAATATTGAAGTTAACATTAGTGCTAGAGTATATGGTAATCGTTGAAGTATGAGTAGAGAAACAGGTTGCTTAGTAACTATGGAAATCCCTAAATCACCTCTAATAATACGAGAAAGCCAGTAAAAGTATTGCACGTAAACAGGCTGATCAAGACCCCAAGCCCTCCTCAACTCTTCTACTCGCTCAGGAGTAACTCTCTCCCCAGATAAGAGAAGCTGTATAGGATCTCCAGGTAAAATGTACATTATGTAAAAAAGAATTATAGTTACACCAAAAATAACAGGGATTCCTATTAAGAGCTTCTTAGTAATATAAGTCAATAATCCCATTTCAAGTTCCCAGACTATTAATCCATATTACTATATTTCAATCTATATTTGCACTTTACTTACTATGGCTTTTCTCGCGTTGAGATATAAATTATCCTTTCTCTATCCATGCATCGTGAATTATGAGGTCACCATATGGTGGAAGTACAATTAGCCCTTTAACATTCTTGTTAACAGCAGTATATTCTTTCAGCACAAATAGAGGTATTAATGGGAGATCTTCTAATAGTATTTCCTGTACTTTAGAATACACTTTAGTCCTCTCAGTCATATCTACTACTCCACGCCCGAGTTCTAGTAGTCTGTCAACTTCAGGGTTTGAATATGTGTAATTACCATATTCGCTGTGAACTAAGTATATGAGTATGTCTGGATCAGCCCATGAGAATCTTCTCAAAGCTAGCTCAAAGTTCCACTCTCTAGTTAAAGATCTCACGTAGTCATACGTGTATTCCTTGATCTCGATAGCTATACCTACTTTAGCTAAGTGTGCTTGAATTAGTGGCGCAGCCTTCTTTAATGCTGGATCATCTACAGCGGATAGTAATGTAAGTTTTAGTGGAACACCATTCTTATCAACTATTCCATCACCATCAGTATCAACCCAGCCTGCTTCTTTAAGTAATTCTCTAGCTTTCTCTAGATTATACGCGTAGAGTTTTTCAGCTAATTCTTCTACAGTCTTATTGAAACATAGATTTGTTGGAGAGAGGAATGAATACCAGGGTACTACATTACCTTCTAGCACAGTTGCTATTTCATCTCTATTAATCGCCAACATTATTGCTTTACGTACTCTAACGTCATTTAGAGGCTCTTTTAACACGTTAACCATAATGTAGTGTATACCAGGTGATAGCGTCTCATATAACTGTATATTCGGGTTTTCTTTAAGCCTCTTAACTTCGGTTAAGGGGACTCCTCTGACAATGTGTACTCTTCCAGCTTCAAGCTCAGCTATTCTAGTGAGGTCTTCGGGGATAAACCTTATTATTACTTTATCTATGTAGGGGTTTGGTCCCTTGTTTTTTACAAAAGGTATATTTGTTTTATAATACTCATTTCTCTCTAAGACAACGTGAGAACCTCTAACCCACTCAACTAGTTTGTAAGGACCACTACCCACAGGATTCCTGTTAAATTCTGCATCACCAACTTTCTCAGCTACATTGGCATTAACAGGTGCTCCATAAACGGTTACAAGTACTGCCCAGAGATATGGAGCCGGCCTCTTTAGAATTAATTTAACAGTATATTCGTCTAAGACTTCTATTCTCTCTACATCTGCAAAGTCCTCAGCATATGGTGAAATAGTCTTATATCTCTCTATAGACTTCTTAATAACTTCTGCTGTGAGTGGATCACCATTAGAGAACTTAGCGTCTTTTGACAGGTGAAATATTATTACAGTACCATCCTCCGAGACCTCCCAGCTTACCGCTAAATCAGGAACTATACTCATATTAGGTCCAAGTATTACTAGGGGTTGATAGATCAATCCGTGAACTTCGTTAGCCCAAGTCACCTGCTGAATATCAAGACCTTCAGGCTCTTCCGGTATAGCTATGATCAATGTTCTCTCTAGTTGAGGAGCTCCTAGTTGTGCACGTTGAGATGTATAAATAAAGTACGCGGAGACAGAGGCCACTATTACTATTAGAATTACTATTGCAACAATAAGTTTAGATGATATTCCTTTAACCCGCATCTACCACACCACGAGAGATACATCTGATATGTGATTAGTACCTGACCTTTTATATACTTTCAACCTAGGGCAACTCTACAGTAACTATGAGTTTGTAGTACAGCAGATATCTATAGCGCTTTTTAACTAGGGGAGTAAATATTATTATCTCGTATCTCGGCTAATAGTCTTTAAGGGGTGTTTGGTTATTACACACTATGATATTATAGTTAAAAGAGGTTTTCTTATTGATGGAACTGGTGCACCACCGTGGAGGAGTGATATTGGGATTATTAGTGATTCTATAGTTAAAATAGGGGATTTATCTGGTGAGAGTGCAGAGGAGGTTATTGATGCCAGTGATCTTTTCGTAGCACCTGGTTTTATAGATATTCATAATCATAGTGATACTAGTATATTTCTAGTTCCAACAGCTGATAACTATGTTACACAGGGAGTTACAACTATTCTTGTAGGTAATTGTGGCTATACCCCCGCCCCAGTTACAGATAATAATAGAGAGTTCTTAGAACACAGTGAAATTGAATTTATTAGGGAATTTGGTAGTTTACCGTGGAGATCTTTTAGTGAATACCTTGAAAAACTCGAGAAGTTAGAGAAGAGTGTAAATATAGCTGTTCTAGTTGGACATGGAACATTGAGAAGCGCTGTTCTAGGAGTAGGAGAAGTTAAGCCCTCAGAGAGACAACTTAGCGAAATAAAGAATTTACTAGTTGAAGCTTTAAATGCAGGTGCTTTTGGGATGTCTTCAGGGCTTATCTATATTCCAGGTATGTTTGCTGATACATATGAGCTTATTGAGTTATCTAAAATTGTCGCGAAATATAATGGTATTTATGCTACACATATGAGGAACGAAGGGATTGGAGTTTTAGACGCTGTTATTGAGGCATTACAAATAGGTTTAGCTAGTGGTGTTAGTGTTGAGATATCTCATATTAAAGCAGCTGGGATGCCAGCTTGGGGATCTGTAACTAGAATTCTAAGTTTACTCGAGGAGTATGTTAAAAGAGGATATGATTTCAGCGCCGATGCATATCCCTACGCAGCTAGTTCTACATATCTAGAATCTCTATTACCAGGATGGATTAGAGAAGGGGGTTTTGATAAATTAGTAGAGAGATTGAAAGATCCGGGTTTATTAGATAAACTAGGAAAATTCCTGGCGAGATATGGGATATCTGAGGAAGCACATACAGATTGGGATAAAATAAAGATATCACATTCTGAAAGCCACTCTGAGGTTCTTGGGAAGAGTATTGAAGAGATCTCTAGGATGTGGAATATTGACCCTATAAGCACAATAGCTAAGTTACTCATAGATGATAAAGGCTTAACAAGCGTAGTAATACACACTATGAGTGAAGATGATGTTATTAAAGCTATTTCCCACCCCCTGGTAGCTATTGGGAGTGATGGCTTAGTAATGAAACTAGGCGAAGGGGTTCCTCACCCTAGAAATTATGGTGCATTTCCAAGAGTTATCGCTAAATATGTAAGAGAACTGAGGGTTTTAAGTTTAACTGAAGCTATTAGGAAAATGACTTCTCTACCAGCTAGGAAGATAGGG
>JAJHQS010000042.1 GCA_020833225.1 Desulfurococcaceae archaeon | reverse complement strand
CCACAGCGAGGGTTTTTAACTAAAGTCCACTCGCTTGGAGGTGTTGGTGTATTAATTTCAGAGATGGTTGCTACGTGTGGTGCATGTATTATTAGTGCTCTCATGTAGAGCACCATGTGCTTAGATATATATCTCGAGTATTAAAATTCGATTGAAATCACACTATACTTAATTAGAGTTAAAATAGTAAGAATTATTTATGCTTATTGGTGTCGTAGACTTTGCCTACACCATACATTATTAGATTTATTTCTACAAGGTCTGGTGTTGGTAAGACTAGAATTGCATGTTTCCTCGTCAAGGAGTTAAAGACCCGTGGCTATAGAGTAGGTGTTATAAAACACGCTGTTAGCCCTGTGAATTTAGAGGAGAAAGATTCTAAGAGGTATATTGAGAGTGGTTCCGACGTAGTCGTCGTCTCTTCTAGTGGATTAGCAGTGGTTTATATTAGGAGTCATAGAGACATATTAGAAGATGCAATTACATATGCGAAGACTCCTATTATAATTGTTGAGGGTTTTCGTGAGAGTCGTTTAGGCGATGTTGTAATTATTGCTTCTAGTAGCGAGGAGTTAAAGACTATGCTTGATTCTATTAGAGTCAAGCCCTTAGCCGTCGTGAACACTAGTAATGCCAGTATTACTAGTAGTATTGATTTAAAAATATTTAACGAAAACGAGCTCAGCGGACTAATTGAATTAGTTGAAACTCGTATACTAGAACACTACTTAGAGCAAACACCTAGAACAAATTGTGGCATGTGTGGTTATTCTAAGTGTAAAGAGCTCATAGAAGCATATATTAGGGGAGGAAACCTATGGTGTCCAGTAATTAGTAGAGGCGTAAAACTCATAATAGATGACGTAGAAATCCCATTAAACCCCTTCGTAAAGAGCATTATTAATTCAACGCTACAAGGGCTAGTATCTACTCTAAGAGGTGTAACTCCAACGTGGAGTAAAATCACCATTACTATTAGTAAAGATTAGTAGTTAAAACAATTGGATATATAGATATACAAAACTCAAACTACGTATTAACTATTTTGACAAACTAGCTTCTACATATTTCACAAAAATTCTAGGTTGATCTAAACTAGAGGATGTGTTGACGTTATCACTGATTTTAATTTAAACTGGGGGGTTTAAGTAACATATCATCATTAAACAATCAACTCTCTAGTTTAGATCAAGCGGAAATAAGGTCTTTTATACAAATATTTCTAATTGTGTATTCAGTAAAATTAATTTAAGCGAGTAATATCCTCTTATTTCTTAAAGCATCTCTTATAGAAGGGCCCATGGGGGATCCATGGGTTTTCATTGTTAACTTGCAGAGAGCACAGATACCACTAGATGATGGCATTCCACAGTGTTTACAGGATATAACTACTTCACTACTCTCTCTAGGGGTTTTTCTTGCAAATCTCCTTGCTAATGTTATTTCAAAGCCTGGGACTTCTTTTTCAATTTTCTCAAGCATCTCGGCTATATTTGTAGAGATCACATCTCTGTATTTAAATGGGCAAGATACTTCAATGTGTTTTATTCCTAAGAGCTCACTATATGCTCTTATCTCCCACTCATATGTCTCGTAGAGTGGTCGTGCTCTCGCAGCATATAATCCCTTAACACTCTCTGTGTAGGGTAGTAGTTTTAATACTTCGCCTTCTTCACGTCCAATTAGTATTTCTTTAAGTCTAAAGACTAATATGTCATCCATGTGGTGTCCTGTTACTACGACATCATAGCCCCATTCTAAAGCTGCAGTATTAAATATGTATCTTTTAAGTAGTCCACAGAGACTACATGGTGGCCTCTTAGTTTTTTCTACTAGCTCTGGTAGTGTATAATTGAGTAGGTCTTTGAGTGATATAATATAACACTCTACGCCACTGTCTCTACAAGCATTTAGAACAATTTTCCGAGACTCATCAGAATATACACCTATACCTAGATCTAGGTGTACTCCGGCAAGTTGTACTCTAAGTAAATCTCTATATTTTGTAAGAACATGTAGTATTGTTAAACTATCTTTACCACCCGAGAGGGCTATTAAGACTTTCTTAGCGTCTCTAAACACCTTATATCTCTCAATAGTCTTTAATACTCTTTTCTCAAAGTACTCTACATAGTGTTCTTTACACAGGTTTAATTTAGCATATGGCACTCTAATTACAGCATCTCTCTCACACTTACTACACTTAACGCGCAGAGAAGTCTTCACTAAATACACCAAGACAACATATTGCGAAGAGAGCTTTATCTATTAAGTTAAAAACAACAACTATAAACTAATTAACTCATTTGTTAAAGAATACCTCGTATCATAAATAGTGAAAAATAGTGAAATAGGTATATGAGGAAAGAGATTGTTTTATTATGTTTAATTTTTAGGTTATCTATGTAGTTGTTAAACTGGTGGTGTTGTGAGTAGTGAGTTTGTTATTGTAAGCTCTTTAATTGTTGTGTTTTTAGCTGAAATAGGTGATAAGACGATGTTATCTACACTTCTCTTTGCTATAAATACTCGTAAATATGTATTAGTCCTCTTAACATCTACTCTAGCTTTTATTTTAGCAAACATTATTGTCGTTATTGCAGGTTCTCTCGTAAGGGGTGTTATTAATTTAGATTTACTTCAGTTAACTGGATCTCTTATATTCATAGTAGTAGGTTTTTGGATATTCCTCAGTAGAGAGGAGTTAAATGTAGATTTTAATATAAAACTTAATATAGTAGCTTGTTTTACATCTATATTTTTAATGGAGATAGGTGATAAGACTCAATTAGCCTTCTTCTCTCTTACACTACTATACGTTAACCCAATATACATATTACTTGGCGGAATATTAGGCTATGTAATAGCAAATACTCTCGGAGTATTTATTGCAAAAATTATTAGTGGTAGAGTAGATTGGGGAAAAGTGAGGAGGGTATCAGCAATAATTATGATTATTTTTGGAGTTTATTTAACACTAATATCTGTTATAAGGTGGTAGTGAAATTAAATGTAATTTATTCAAAAATGTAGAGTTCTTCTTCATATCTCCTGTCAAGTATTGTTCCAGGCGGTAAGATCTTTATTTTTCTCTCAGATAAGTGTTTTAAGAGTTCTCTCTGAGCTGCCTCTAGGTTTAGTTCTCCAGTTAGCCATTTTAGTGGAATATTTATTCTTAAAGGTCTAGTTGGAATTACGTGTCTAGTAGCTTTATGTGCAAATACTTCGCCACGTAGAACAATCGCTCTAACCTCATCTTTCTTTATAGTGGGTGGTATAAGTGTAATACCCTCTGCTATTTTAGCTTGTGAGAGAGCGTCTTGTTCAGTGTAATATTCGATAGTGAAGCCTTTATTTACAGCTATATTTTCAATTCTCTTAACATGATCATATATTATTTTAATATCTCTACTAGGTGTTTTTAAGCCTATAATTCTCTTACCATAAATTAATACACCCAAGAGATCTCTCCTATTAAGCATTTTAAATCCGATATCTAAGCTTGGAATGTGAATACTCCTATAACTACTCGCATTAAGAGCTCTTAAAAATACCTCTAAGTAGTCTATTATAACACCACTCTCTCTACGTGTTGGTTTAAAAACCCTACTCCAAGTATGTAATTCTATACTTGGATTATCGTAATCAACTAGGCATACAGGTATATATTTGAAGCCTAGTTTCTCAGCCGCGGCAACTCTGTGTACGCCATCTAGAACAATCATAGTCTTCTCGTCTACGATAATAGGATCTGTCCATACACCATCATTCTTAATTTTCTCTACAAGCGAGGAGAGTATTTTTGGTATAATCTCCTCATGTATATAGAGCTTATCAACCTCAACAAGAGTTATTTTCAACTCTAATTTCGATGCTTTCACAATATAAACTAGACTTGACAATAAAAACCACCATATTAGCAATAAAGGCTCATAAGTTTATATATATAGTGTTCTTGTTAATATGCTAGTGAATTAGTAGAGTATAAAAGACGAAGTTATATACTAGTGAGAGTAGGATTAGAATGATATAGTATACTAGGAGCACTACAAGATATTCTAATGGTTTTCGAGGTCTATTATCCTTAAGAATTACTCTAACGGGATATGTTAATATATTTACAAGGCTTTTAGGTAGTGGTAATAGAAATGGAGTTTTACTCATGTATTGAATATATCTCTCCCCGTAAGTCTTAATCATGTATTCTTCTTCGCGTAGAGCTATAGCTATAATTATCATTACCACTGTTAACCAGATGATTGAAGGTGGTGGAAAATATCCTCCTCTCACAGGCCTATAGACATAGGCGTCATAGATTAATAGAGCATATGACCACAATATAAATCCTAAGTATTGTGGGTGTCTAGAGTACTTGTAAATACCCCATGTTACAATATCTCGCTTAGTAAACTTTCCATAAAGCCAATTTGTAGTTGCAATAAAAAATATAGCTACGCCTACTAGTAGTATTGTGATAAATGAGAGGAGGAAATAGACTTCCCAGAATTCGCCGAATGGAAATAGTGGATTAATTAATGAGCCTATTGGTACAATGATGATATCAATAATAAACATTAAGACATCATATGGTAAATAGACTATATTACCAAGTTCTAGAATATAGCGTGCATTATAAACCTTCTCAGACCACGTAACACCAGGCATTAATTCTATTAATGGGAGCCATAAGACCCTTAAAACACCAATACTAGCTAAAAAGAACATTGTTAGTGCAAAATAGCTAAATGTTGGGAGATATAGTATTAGAGAACCTAGAAACGTTATTTTCCACTTCTCCAAGATAAATCCTAGAATAATCAATGTAATAACTATTGTTAAGCTAATGTAACCTATAGGTCTCACTGCGTTAATAAAGTTCTCTGCTTTCTCCCACATAAACCAGTAATCAGGGAATATTTTGAATAATTGGTCACGTAGAATAAATGGGATTAATATGGTTGAAACTAATAGTGCAATTGAGAATAGAGCAGCTAGGAGAATAGATAATAGCATTAAATACTTATACACATATTTTCACCAAGTACTCTACATGAATAAAGTGTGAAATATAGCTTAAAAACTAAGTTGTTAGATACGAGGGCTCTAAGTATTAGATGCAATTATTTACTCATATCTTAATGCAACTGCTGGCGGTATTTTAGCAGCTCTATATGCTGGAAATACTCCTCCAATAACACCTACTAGTAGTGTAAGACCTGCAGCTCTAAGTATACTTAGAGTTGTTATTTTTGGAGGTGCATTTATAATTATGCTTTGAGCCGACATTTTGAGTTCAAAGCCTCGTGAAGCTAATATATGGGCTCCAATAATGCCTAGAGATATTCCTATAACTCCACCGATAATACTCATAATAATACTCTCAGTTAATATCATTGAGATAACTTGGCTATCTTTAAAGCCTAATGCCTTTAATACACCTATTTCACGTATCCTCTCAACAACTGAGGTGATCATGGTAGCAGCTACTCCTGATATAGCTACTGCAAAAGCTGAGAGTGAGGCTGCGAAAGATATGAAGTTCATTGCTCCAATAACAGAGTTAATTATATTAGCAATACTCTGAAAAGAAATTATATCAGCTTTTCCCCTATAAATCTCCTGTAACTCTCTGAGAACTTGTGGCACGAGATCACTACTCTTCACTAAGACATATATACCACTCCACTCATTAAGCCCTAGTAGTCTACTACCAGCTTGTAGTGGGAGTAGTATCGTAGTATCAGGGCTTAATATAAAAGCACCTCCAAACTCTTTTAAAACAGCATTCACAACTACAGATACCCTCCTTACTTCGCTCCTACTATTAGTAGTTTTAAGAAATGTTACAGTGACAACGTCTCCAACATCATATACCACGCTGTTGTCATCACTATGAGCTATTTTATATCCGATTAATGCTTTCAAGTACTCGCTTTCAGAGGGAATGCTCCCTTTGAGTATTTCTAAGCCCCTCATAGACTCGAAGACGACTTCTATAGGTATAGCGTATATAAAGACAACACGGGTTTCACTGCCTACTTTCACTTGGCCTTGAATAGAGTAAAATGGCTCAGCTCTCTTAACACCATCCAGTGATCTAATAGTGTTTAAATCACTCTCACTGAATTTATAGCCTGTGCTGGGGAAGAGAACTATGACATTTTGACCGAGGCCCTCTACTTGGGAGATCACGTATTCTCCATATCCATCAATAACACTAGAAATCATTACTAGGGCAAATGGTCCTAGTGAAATACCAATAATAGTTAATATTGCTCGAGTTTTTTTCTCAGTAAGGACCTTGAAAGACATTCTTAAAATATCTAGTAGGAGTTGTAATAACAAGTTTAATCCCTTCAAGACTCTCTACTTCTCTGGATATGTGCTTTGAGATATCTATAGATCATGAGGGCTACAATAGACAAGAACACTAATACTGCTATTGATGTGATAATATAGTATCCTGGATACCATATACCTCCAATTTGTTTAGGTGGAGTTGTTTCAGTAGTTTGTACTATTGTGACTTTTATTGTGTAATTAAATTCTTCAACTCTCCCATATTCATCTCTATATTTCACAGTGAGAACTACATTGTCACCTAAGATCTCTTCAGCGCTGAGCTCTAATCTAAATGCAGACTGTGATGCTGGGTCTAGATCTCCGAGTAGAGTTTCAGAGTAATAATTGCCATAAGTAGCTTTAACACAGACACTTCTAGCAGGAGCTATACCGTAATTTACAATTGTACCTGAAATACTCAGCGTCTTATTAATTATTGTAGCCTTTACACCTGTAACTGCTATATCTATGAAGGGCTCTACTAGAACAGCTAGAGTTGTATTGTAATAGTGAGTGTTTCCATAAACATCTCTATAGAGAATTGTAAGTGAGAATGGAACACTCATATATCTTAAATATGCTTGTACACCACCAGTAGCTATGGCAAAGGGGTTATATACTAATGTATAATTCACGTTTACAAGTTCACGTGGTGGTAGTGTATCAATATATTTTACATTGTCTTGTGGAATAAGCATAGCACTATATGGGGCGAGATATACGTACACATTATATAGTGGTGCAGATCCAGTGTTAATAAAGCCTAATACCAGTGTACTCGTGCCCTTCACAACTCTTATTGATACTGGTGCTTGAATTTCAATGAGTTTAGTTGATCCAAGGAGGCTGACGTTAAATTCTATGGGTATAGTTCTAACATTATTCCAGTGATCTATGAAGTTTAAATTACCTTTAAATGTGAAAATACCTCTCTTCTCGGTCACGATATTTAGTTTTAAGTAGAAGTACATTAAGTCACCATAGTTAAATACGCCTTGTTGAGTTGTTCCTGAAACTACTTGTGAGAGTATTTCTTGAATAACTTGTGGGGGTAATTCTAGCCAAGAGATTCCTGTAGTACTCTTCTGCAATTGTTCTAGTATATTTACACTTGAAGCTGGTGTTTTAATATATGATGTATTAGTATTAGATGCTAAAAACCCCTCTGGTAACTCTACTTCTAATATAACGCCCTTCATATTTGGATTCATATTATTTCTCACAGTAACTACAAGTACTACTCCGTACTCAGGGGGCTCAGGTGCTTTACCAGCCCAATCTATACTTACTACTTGAATACTACTTTCAGGGTTATTTACTAGTAGTGTAATATTGTATTCTTCTACTACACGTGTATGTGGTGTACCGGTTTCAACTACATATGTAGTTTTAAGTCTAGCAGTATATACTCCAGGTTTAATGTTTCCAATTGACAATGTGAATTGTTGTGTAAATTCTTGGAGGCTATTAATAGGTCCTGATACATAGGCTGACACTATATTACCTGTCTTAGAGTAAAATCCTACTGGGAGTTCTATTTCAAGCTGTATTCCAGAGATCCTGTAAGGCCACATATTAGCTAACGTAACTTGTAATGTAGCGTTCTCGGTTCCCGGGTATACAGGCCAATTATTACTCCAAGATGCATCAACTATTAGTAAGCCTTTACCTGAAGCTGATTCTTCAACTAAGAGTGTAGTTGTAAACGGCTGTGAGTCTTCTATTAGAGTATTATATAGTGTAAATGTATATTTAGCTGTGATCTCAAATAAGAGTATCCCTGTAGTGTTAACCTGAGAGAGGTCTGTGTAGAGGGTTACAGTACAAGGTGTACCTGTAGCTAATCGTGTTGCACACATTGACGTGTTTGTAACCATTACTACTGTGTTATTTATAGGTTTCACTTCAACATATAGGCCGTCGACGGGGTAATAACCGGTATTGAGTATTATTATTGTTAACGGTAGATTTCTCTGACCTATGATAGCTCTAATTGGTGTTTGTACACCCCAGTAAGCTGATATGAGTGTAAGTTTTGGCTTATAGTACTCGTAATTAGCAATGACTACGTTAACTCTATGCTTCTCTGTGAATACTGATAATCCCTGGCCAGTTCTCACGGCATATGTTAATGTAAGCTCTAAAGTTTTAACTCCAGGGGTGGTAGTTGATGATAAGTCGATATTTAAGTTAATAACACATGTTCCACCGGGTGTAACACCATTACTACAAGTTCCAGTAGCATCGTTTACTATGATCTCTGGTGGTGTTGAGATTTCTACTTTAACCCATGTGACTTGATAGGGCTTAGTATTAGCTAGTTCAATACTAATTGTAACACCTCTGCTTGATGGTAGTAGTGGTATATATTCACCTCTATTAGTTGTGTGTATAGCTATGACTCTAAATACCTCTAGCTTTTCGAGAGTATTAGTAGTTATATTGAATACTCCATATGCTCTATAATATGAGGATCTATCCGTGGTTAAGACAGCGTGAATTTCTAGGAGAGCGTGGAGGTTTGTAGTATTTACTTCTACACCTGTGAATTCTAGAGTAAATACTTCACCATAGTTAATTACTCTCTGTGTAGTTATTACAGCGTAATTTCTACCATCAGTAAATGATGCATTGAAGAGTATTAGTTTTGCTACAAGACTACTAATAGTGTTTAATGAGAGTGATTGAAGAGTTATTTGTAACCCAGCACTACTAGTCTCACTACTTACTGGACTAGAAGTCCACGAGGCATCTATAAGTGTAATATTAAGTTCTGGATCAATTACTCGTAATAGTATAGTGTAATATTCTGTAAACCAGTAATCAGCTGTACCTGTAGCTAAGCCCTCAACTCTAAGTATAACTGGATACATGTTACTCTTATCAGCCACTATATTTACGCCATTAAACTCCAAGTAGATGTGATCACCATATCTATATATGTCTCCAAGTACAACTACGCGGGTTTTCTCGCCACTAGTAAAGAACATTTGATCTGGGAGTATAGCTGTAGCCTTTAATCCGCGAATTGTATAGCCAGGAGCTACTACTTGGAGATAAACGTAGAAATTCGAGTTAACACTAGTCGTATAGGCTTTATCACCAATCCACCCATAAGAAGTCATGTTGAGTACTTGTAGCTTTGGTGTCTCAGACACGTATACTAGTACTGTGTGGTATTGTGTAAATGTATAGTAGGTGTTAGTTGA
>JAJHQS010000023.1 GCA_020833225.1 Desulfurococcaceae archaeon | reverse complement strand
TAGTCGTATAGGCTTTATCACCAATCCACCCATAAGAAGTCATGTTGAGTACTTGTAGCTTTGGTGTCTCAGACACGTATACTAGTACTGTGTGGTATTGTGTAAATGTATAGTAGGTGTTAGTTGAAGAGTCGTAGGCAGAGCCCTGAATAGTTATGTGTACTGGGTATGTTCCAGGATTAATAGTGTTATCTATTGAGACACCTTGAAATGTAATTGTAGTCATAGATCCCTTCTGTACTACTACATTACTAACTGTGAGTTGTCTTGGGTAGAAGCCTTGTGGGAGATATATTGATACTACAGCATCTCTCACATCAACTATATCGTTATTTAAGAAAACTATGTTTAAGGCAGCCTTCTCAGTACCTGGATAAACTTCACTAGGAGACCAGTATGCGTTGATTATCTCTAGGATTATAGTGGGCCATGTTATTGCTAATTTGAAATCATAATTTAAAGTACTCCAGAATTCAGCTCCATTATCATCACCAAATATTACTAGTCTAACTGATATGTTTATGTAATCTACATAGCTTATTATTAGTGGATCTGAATACAGTGAGACTACGCCTCCATAGTTAACTACTCCTTGAAACACTATTACAGAGCTCAATGAATTATTAATAAATGTTGCTCCGGGAGACGTGATGGTGAAGTATGCTGTTATACTTCTAATAGTCTTAAAGTCTTTGTTTACTAGGAGTATGTAGAAGCGTGCTTGTCTAGTGTTTTGCACAGGCTTTGGTGTTTCAATACCATAATCAATAATTTCAATTTGTACTAGTGGTGGAGGTGTTATAGTTATGTTAAAGGTAAATGTGTTCTGGGCATAGTAGTTTACGTTATCATCTGTGCTCATTGTGGCGTTTATGTCTAATATTACCTGGTAAGAGGTGTTTGGCGAAGCTGAGGGGTATATTGAAATAGGGCCTAGAGATATAGTTGTAAACTCGTTTTTCTCTAAGTTAGTTATTTGAAATCTCAGTGTAGATGGTGTAAAAGCCTCTTCATTAAATTTAGCTATACCAGTAGCTCCCACTATTCTTGAATTACCAGTGTTCTTTACTGTAACATATAGATATATGTTTTCACTACCAGGATAGCCAGCTGGATTCCAATACCAGTCTATGATTTGTATAAATAGAGCTGGATATTCTGAAACAGTAATTTTAATATTATCTATAACCTCACTACCTTGAGTAGTATCAATTCTATAGTATATAGTTATGTTAACTTCATACACCCCTGGAGTTGCATTATTACTTACATCTATGTGGTAATTGAAGACTACTAGATCGCCTGGATGGATTGTGTCGTAGGTTGTGCCATTGGGTGTTTGTGGCGGTACACAACTACTATAACCTCTAGTTACTGTGAATACTCCTGGAAGACCTATACAGCCAGATGACACATATATCGTGGAATCGCCGGTGTAAAGGACATTAATTGTTAATACTACATTTCTACTACCTGGGTATATTTCCTCTGTACCTGCTGAAGACTTATAACTATAGCTGTGAAGTGTAAATATTTGTGATTTTGCACTCTGAATATCTATGAGTAGTGGTGTAAGTATCCAGAATAGTAGTAATAACCCTAATATAAACCTCTTAGTCTTCATCTCCATAATCTCCACCATACATGTGTCTGTAGACATAGTGTCTTAAAAAGCTTAAGTAGCTGTATTTAATATACACTTGCTGGGGTCAGATTCAATTACACCAATTAATAATCCATCTCTAATCATATGAATTCTCTGCGTGCAGTGTGCTACTTCTGGATTATGTGTAACAACTATTATTGTAGCTCCTGCTTTATTGAGTTCTTGAAAAGTCTTTACTACAATTCTTGAGCTTGCAATATCGAGATTACCTGTAGGCTCATCAGCTAATATTATTTCAGGTTCTCCTACAATAGCTCTTGCAATAGCTACTCTCTGTTGTTGTCCACCTGAGAGTTGATTTGGCTTCTTAGGTAGCCATGAGATTTCCCCTGCAGCTCTTAGTAGAGCTTTAGTAGCCATATCTACTCTCTTGGGTCTCGGAATACCTCTAGGTATTAGTGGTATTTCGATGTTTTCAAGGACACTTAATCTATTAATTAAATTGTAGAATTGAAATACAAAGCCTATTTTATAATTTCTAATTCTCGCCATTTCACTACTATTAAGCTTAGATACGTCTAAGTTGTCAATAAAGACTCTACCACTCGTGGGTTTATCGAGTAGCCCCATAATATTTAATAGTGTAGTTTTACCAGAGCCTGAGGGGCCCATAATAGCTATAAAATCACCACTATAAACTCTTAGATTTATACCTCTAAGTGCATGTGTCTCTATACTACTAGCTCTATAGACTTTAACAATATTTTCTAAAACTAGTATCTCTTTCCTCATAAGCACATACCTGTGTCTTTAGACATATATTTAATTACCTAGAAAATCCTAAAATACTCCTAGATGATATCTTTAGGTGTTTACTGTGTCTTCAAGTGCGAGGAGTCAAGGATCTATTGACTTAGAACTCGCCATTAAAGGTATTAAGGGTATTTTCCGAGTCATAGTACTCTATGCTCTCTATAAACTTAACGAAGCACATGGTTATGCTATTAAGAGCTTTATTAACAATTTACTCGGCATATATACTCCTAGTAGTGGCATCCTCTACCCTACACTACGTGAATTAGAGAAATTAGGATTAATAACCTCTACGTGGAGGGATAGGAGAAGAGTATATATGTTAACTACGAGGGGTTTTGAATATATCAATAATAAGCTTATAGAAGTCGAGAGCGTAGTTAACAAGATTAAGAAGGCTTTAGATATCTTAACTAATATTAGATTTTTTGAATTAATGAGAGTAATTAGAGAATTATGGGAGCATAATGTAGAAATCCCACCGAGAGTTCTTGAAAACATTAGGCTAAGAGTAGAGGAGATTATAAAGTTACTGAGTAATATAATTGAAGTGAAGAGAGAGCAGTAACTTTATATTCACAAAGTAAATTAACATTTCATTAATGTAAATAAGACATATTAGAATAAAAGATGTAATTAATTACGATTAAGTATTAGATCTTTTGAGTATTCATAAAAGTACTTTAATTTCATTTTACATGATAGTTGTATGTGAGAAGAGGTGCGTTGAGAACTTGGTCTCGAGATCTTTAGACTGGTTTAGGCAGGCTCTAAGAGATCTTTAAATTAAACTATGAGCTTGTATTTAAAAACTAAGAGAGTATGCTGAGAGAATTGTTAAAGAAAATAGGGCTTTAGTTGTATTTCTCATAGGGTCTCTTGCTAGAGGAGATTATACAGCATTTTCAGATGCTGATATAGTAATAATTGTACATGATGATTACCCTAAGAAATTACCTGAACGCATAGTAGATTTCATGGATTCAACATTACCACTAGATATAGAACCAAGAGTTTACACAGTAAGTGAGTTCAGAAAATTAGTTGATAGTAATGCTCGAATAGTAAGAGAAATCATAGAATATGGTGTTCTCTTAGCTGGAGATGAAAACATAGTAAGAGATGCATTAAAAACAAAGAAAACGTAAATATCTAAGAACAAACGTTTAAATATCCATTAGCCCACGAGCTTACGAGAGATCATAGGCTTTAATTCACAGCTATCGTGGATAAGTAATTATTAATAGACGACACTGAGACTTCACTTGCCTCTGAGTTTTAATAGGAAACTTTATGTTTTTATTCTAGGTTTATTCAAAGACATAGCCGTGATTAATATGAGTGATTATGGGCCCGCGGGGATTTGAACCCCGGACCTCCGCCGTGTGAGGGCGGCGTCCTACCAGGCTAGACGACGGGCCCTTAATACTACTTTTACTATTAGTTCTGTATTGCTTAATAAATTCTTCTATGTTTTTAATTCTCTCGATGTTATGTAAGCTATATGGTGTTTTCTATGAGTGAGGTTTGGTCTCTACAGTCGGGGTTGACTTGTAGTGATGAATATGTGGTTAGTGAGGAGTATGTGGCTAAGCATATTGGTAGAGATATTTCTGTACTCTCAACTCCAGCCATGATTCTCTTCATGGAGAAGACCTCTATGAAGTGTGTTCAACAATATCTACCAGAGCCATATACGACTGTAGGTGTTGCTATTAATGTACGCCACTTAAATCCAGCACCACTAGGTGGTGTTGTAAAAGTAGTTTCAAAACTAATGGGTGTTGAGGGTAGAAAACTAGTTTTTGAAGTTAAAGCATATTATAGAGATGTACTCATAGGTGAGGGTTTACATGAGAGATTTATAGTTAACAGAGAGAAGTTCCTGGAGAGAGTGAAGAGTATTTTAAAGAGTTAATGTTCCAGTGGAGTTGAAACAGTTTCAGTATAGTTTCAACTAGTATTTCACATAATCCCTTATTTTAAACTAATATGTAAGCTATTCTGGGTGAGATGTGTGGAGTATAAGAAAATATTAGCTTTAACTATAATGGCAATACTACTACTAGCTCCAATTATAAGCTTTGCTGAGACACAGACACCTGAGCCTAGAGATGAGGTCCCAGAAGTACCGGTAGCTGGAGTTTTTAAATTAAAATTACCAGTAATACTCACATTAAGTGTAGATAAGGCTATTGAATTAGCTTATACTATTAGGAATTTAACATATGATTTATTCCAATGGGAGATCAAATATAATGTTACAGCTGCTAAAATACAACTTGAGCGTGGCGACGTATTCCTCAATAAGAGCTTAGAACTTAAAGACACATCACCTAAAAGGGCCATAGTCTTTGCTTTTGTTGCAGCTATACATTATAGTCATGCACCAGCATTAGCAAATCCTGTACTAGGTAAAGTTATTAAGAATAATCTAGGAGAAAATAATACTATTACTGAGCAAACAGTACAAGTTGTTATAAATACATCACGAGAACTCAGGGAAATACTACTTAACGCCACAGAATATGCGAAGAGTATTAATGTAAATACAACTCTAATCGAAGCCTTAATAGTTAAAGGAGATGAGAAAATAACTAATGCTACAAGTCTACTAGAATCTGGAAATATAACAGAAGCTTTTAGACATGCTGTCTCAGGATATAGGCTCTACGTGAGGGCATATCACTTACTAGTTAAAGCAACTTTCGCTAAGTATATTAAAGAGCTGGTGGAAGAGAGTTTTAGCAGTGTACTCGTAGAGGGGAAAGTACCTCCCGCTAAGATAGCTATTGAGAAGTTGCCGGGATGGATTAGAGAACAAGTGAAAGTTAAAATTGAGAGAGGTGAAATTAAGAATCTTAATGAAACTATTAAAGAACTCTCTGAAAAAGTTAATGTTATTAAAGAGCAAGTAGAAATACGTGAGAAAGAAAACTTAAAGATAATTGTTAAGAGGATTCTAGAGAGAGCTAGAGTTCCAGCTGGAGTTATAAGTGATAAAGAGCTTGAAGAAATCATTGAAAACCTCTGGAGTAAAGGCGTTAGAGGATTAGACTTAGCACAACAAGTATTACAGGGAGTGAGAGAAAAAGTTATTGAAAAAGCTAAAATAACAATACATATTCCTACACCACCAGTAAAACCACCAAAGAAACAGTAAGAACTGGAAGATTAGAATAAATAAGTTTTTTACATCTTTTTCTTTTTTCTATAAAATCCCCTCCTTCCAGTTAAGTTTTTTAGAGTTTTCTATTCTAGATCTTTTTTAGGGTTCTTTATGCGTGTAAGTAATTACTTACATATAGTGATTTCACTGATCTTGGTTGTGTTAATAGTTTCTTATATATTGTGGCTTATCCTTGCGGAGAGGATCTCAGAGGTTAAGCCAGTTGAGCACGCTGTCGTTACTGATATTATGGTGTATCTTCCTCTTCCGAGGAAGATTACTAATATGAGTGTAGAAGAGGCTATATTACTTAGGAGGAGTATTCGAGATTATACAAGTGATCCTATTAGACTTGAATATTTAGCCATGATCTTGTGGGCGGCTTATGGTATTACTGAGCCAAGGTGGGGTTTTAGGGCTTCTCCAAGTGCTGGTGCAACATATCCGCTAGAAGTCTATGTTGTTATTGGTGAAAAAGGTGTTTTAATTAGAGAGGGGGAGTATCTTAAACCAGGGGTATATAGGTATGATGTTCACAAACACTTATTAATCCTAGTAAAACCTGGTGATGTGAGAAGAGATCTCGCCACAGCTGCTCTAGGTCAAGAGTGGGTTGAAAATGCACCAGTAAATCTGGTTATTTGCGCTGTATTTGAGAGAACAACTACACGTTATGGTGAACGTGGTAGAGTAAGATATGTTCCTATGGAGGTTGGTCATTTAGGTCAAAATGTATATTTAATGGCGACTGCACTAGGCTATGGGGTAGTTGTAGTTGGAGCATTTTATGATGATAAAGTACAAGTTGTAATTAATGCGAGATCTGAGGAGATACCAATGTACATTATACCTATAGGTGTTCCTAGAGAACCTCCACATATGAGATTTGAAGACATCTGGGAGTATATTGAGGAGAAGAGGAGTGGTTAAACCAAGAATACTCAGAATACTCCTCACACTAGTTGAGACAACATCTATACCACTACTAGTTCTCTGCATGATCTACTTGTTAACAGGATATCAAATACTACTCCCAGGTTTAAAGTTAATTCCAATGGCACGAATAATACACACAGATCTTGTTCTTAGAGTATCATTTATAATTTTAACACTAATACACAGCTACTCTGGACTCATAATACTCTGTGAAAGAAGAATTAAAAATAATACTTTAAGAACTTTAATCGAGTCCACTATTACAGGGTTAATAGTGATATTTACAGCTCTCTTTATAATAATTGAAATTATGATTTCTAGTTAACGTATTCTAGGGGGAGTCTTCTTTAAACTTGAAGTTTTTATATTAGTCTTTTAGATATATATTAATAAGACTAAGACTCAGTAGTTATACGCGTTATCTAGTTAGTTTAGACCTCTTAACGTGGCTCTAGGACTTTATTTATTGTCGTTTTATAGGTGAACTGTATGAGCACTAGGCGTAATAGTATTGGCTGGAGGCTTTATAGTGCGAGCCGGGTATTTGCGCTTTCAACATTGATCTCAGCTACTGGTATAGGTGTAGAGTTAGTAGTATTTACTGTAGCTAGTAGTATTATTTTATTAACAGATCTATTCCACTGGGCTGTTGACACTGTTCTTGAAGTTGTCTTCCTCTTAACGTTAATGTTTACATCTAGAACTAGGAAGAGGTTTCCATGGTCTACAGTGATAATTGAGAGTTCTTTAACGACATTTTCATGTCTAATTATACTTGGCGTATATTTCTACATGTTTGTAGATTACTTGTTTAATGCATATGAGTCTGTAAATATATCTACTCAAAGCTATACTCCACTAGTAGCGACAATTACTGGTGGTTTTTTGACACTATTAACATATATTATTCTTAAGAAGAGCTATAAACAATATAAAGTAGAATTATTGAGAGTTGATAGTATTCATGCACTAGTAGATGTAATAGCAGCTGTAGTGGCGAGTCTCGGAGTGATCTTAACAGTCTATACTAAGAACATGGCTGTAGAGATCTTCTTCACATTTATACTCATGCTCTTCGTCTTCCACAGCCTAGTAGAGGTATTTAGAAATAATATTAAAGCTATTATGGGAGGAGAATTAAATGCAGAATTAAGCCTAGAATTAAAGAAGAAGCTTGAAGAAAACATCAATAAAAACATTAATATCGCTAATATTGAAGCCCGTAAACTTGGATCATTCTATGTCGTAAACATTGAACTCGAAGTAGACCCAGACACAACTATTTTAGAAATACATAGACTTAGGAGAAAAGTAATTAGGGCAATTACAGAGAAGTGTGATCTAGTATACCACGTAGATATAAGATTTAATCCGAAACACGCATGGAGGAAAAGATATTTGAGAAAACAATATTAAATACAAGAATAAGCGCAGAAAAGACACACGTTAAGCATAATGTAACAGCTAAGCTTAATACACTTTCTAACTACTTAATTTAACTATTTAACGCAGATATCGAGTTCATTAATTCTATTCTTCAAGCTTATATTTATCAACTAGATCTAAGAGCCTCGTATCTGAAATTGCTTTTAAAATATCGTGTAAATTACCTCTCAATTTCTCTCTAAAATCTCAACACTTGGTACTACATTAATAACTTGTCTCGTAAAATTTAAGAGTAATTCTCTCTCATCTTTACTCTTAAAACGTGGCATTAAATCTCTCCTCTAAATATTTCTAGGGGTTAATACTGAGTTGTCTACTAGGTATGGTGTAATAGAGACAACTTTATTGATCAACTTCTCATCTATTAGTTTATATAGTGGTATTCTTAATACCGGCCTTCAGCTTATTGATATAGAGTAATATACTATTCCAGTAGCAAATCTCTTTTTACCTCTCTTATTAGCTTTTTCAAAAAGCTTGTCTAAATTGAAGAGTTTATTATTGAGTAATATGTCTGGTAAGAACTCCTTCCCAAAATGGCATATATGATAGTAGATCTGCGTATGACTACTCTAGTGAACTCCGGGTTAAATAATTATCCCACGAAAACTTATATTCTCTACCCCTTAAACTACTATAAACAACTATTACACTTGCTACGTGAACATGCTTACTCAGCTTAAAATTCTTCATATAATCTTCTATTAGAGTAAAATTCTCAGGCAACAAGATCTTGCCTCGAAGTCTCTTATCAATTACGAGGAGGGATGGCATTAAACCAAACCAAGTCTTTAAATATAGCCTTGAAGCATAGTACATTGTATCTAGAAAATTCTTCCTAACCCAGTTTAATTCACTACTATTTCACGGCTCAGGACTAGGTAGTAGTGTTATTGTAAAATCTACGAGTTTTAAACTTCTCTCAGTTAATTTAAAGCCCTGAGTAGTCTTCTCAACAAATCCCTGTTCAAGAAAACTCTTAATAAACCTATAAGTTTCAGTGAAATTATCACCATAAACTCGTGTAATACTTCTAGGTGTAATTGAAACATCAATTCTACTAGCCTTAATAAGACCCTGATAACACAGCAACTCTAACTTTACTTCCTAACAACTTGATCAACAATTTATCACTCCTTATTATCCATTACCAGAAAATGATAATGTCAACTAATAATATATGATAAAATAAAGCTACGTGTTCTAAGGAGTCTTGCTAGCTAATTAGAATGAGAACAGTAATAGGTCTTAACTCTAATTAATAAATAAACTAAGAACTAATAGCCTGGTAGTATTTAGTGTTTTTAACTTTGACTAGTAAATTTTGTTATTTTTGAAACTTTTTGTTCTATGTAGCCTAATGCTAATAGTAAGCCGTATATTATAGCCTCTGGCCTAGCTGGACAACCTGGTACGTAAACTATTTTATCAATTTTGATTCTACATTGTTTTAAAACCTCTTGGAGTTTTGGAAAACCTCCTAGTGTTGAATATGTATCCCACCATACTCCTCCTCCAACAGCACATGATCCTATTGCAACTAATATTCTTGGTCTTGGAGTGGCTTTTAAAGCTCTTATAACTTTCGGTAAGGATTCTCTTGTTATAGGGCCTGTAAATAAGATTATATCGGCATGTCTTGGTGAAACAACTAATTTCACACCTAATCTCTCAGCATCAAAATATGGGGTTAAAGTATCTAGTACTTCAATATCACATGCATTACAAGAACCACTATTTAAGTGGAAAACCCAAGGACTCCTCTTAATTCTCCTAAGTTTCTCACTTAATCTCAAATATTTCACCAGGCTTCATTGCAAATAACTTAGCAACTCTCTTGCTCCTGCACTCTGGACACATATTCATATATTTCTCAGTAATGAGTTTTAATTCTTTTACATATTTAAGCTGAGTTATTGTCTCAAATGGTCTACCACACATAATACACTTACTCATTACATGTACAATTTCTTCTTTTAAATCTTCAACCTCTACTGCTGCAAGCTCAAATTCCCTTGTCACAGTAATAGCTTGTACAGGACAAACATCAGCACACATTCCACAAAATATACATCTACCTTTAAAATACTCTAAAATAGCTTTTTCACCTTCAAATCTTAAAGTTAAAGCGTTTGGTGGACAAATAAGTACGCAAGCTCCACAACCTCTACACTTCACAGGATCTATACTAATAGCGCCTCTAAATGAATCTGTAATTAAAGGTGGACCTAGAGGATATTTCTCTCTCGACACTCTACCTGTTTTTAACGCTATTAAAAGTAATTTTACTGGCTTTATAACTCTACTTAACTGCATATTTCCTACCCTCAAATAAACTCATAAACCTTTTAGAATTAGATTTCACATCACACACCATTAACACCCTATCTGTACATGAGAAACAAGGATCAATACTAACAATAGTTAAAAACGCGTCTGCTAAAGGAGCATCTTTAAGCATTACTCTTAATGCTGGAATATTTTGATATGTAGGAGCTCTTACTTTCCACCTATAAGGCCTATCAAGACCTGTTATTATAAAATGTACATCTTCACCTCTAGGAGCTTCAACAGCTGCTACAGCTTTTTTAAGTCGTGGTATTTCATATGATTCTACAGCTATAGGCCCTTTAGGCAACATATCTAAGAGTTGCTCAATAATACTAATACTCTCAAAAACCTCATCAACTCTAACTAGAAGTCTAGCTAGATTATCACCTTCAGTATAAACAGGTATTTTAAATGAAGCATATTTATATGCAAAATATGGATAATCTTTTCTAACATCTCTCTTAAGCCCAGAACCCCTCGCCGTAGGCCCTACTACGCTAAGAGCTCTAGCAATATCTCTAGGTAAAATTCCAGTACCTGTAGTCCTCTTTACTATTTCAGGTATAGAGATAAATACATCTATAAATCTCTTAAATTCTTCTCTAACACTCCTTAGAACTTTTAATGCCTTCAACTTCTTAACTTCATCAATATCTCTCCTCACACCACCAATAATATTTATTCCATAAGTCTTCCTAGAACCTGTTAAAAGCTCAGCTAAGACCATTACTGGCTCTCTAATCCTCCACATATGCATAAAGCCAGCATCATATCCTAAAATATGCGCTACTACACCAAGCCACAATAAGTGACTATGAATCCTCTCTATTTCAAGTAATATAGACCTTATAAACTCTGCACGCTCGGGAACATTTATCCCTGCAGCCTTCTCGACTGCGAGTACATAACATGATGAATGTACAAAACCGCATATACCACAGATCCTCTCGGCTAGAAATGGAATAGTCTTATAGGTAAACCTCTGAGACTCACCGAGTTTTTCAATACCCCTATGAACGTGGAAACCCCTGTAGTAGACATCAACAACTCTCTCACCTTCAACATAGAGTTCAAAATACTCAGGCTCATGTAGTATCGGGTGGTAAGGTCCTATAGGGAGACCTACTTCTCTGGGGAGCTCTTCACTAAATTTTTCAACATTAATTTGAGGTCTATAATTGTGTGGCACGTCTTTCCTCAGTGGATATGCATCTTCAGGCCAGTCTTGGGGGAGGACTAATCTAGGTTTATCTTCATGTCCTAGTATATATAATCCCACAAGATCTCTCGCTTCAAGTTCACACCACTCTACACCGGGAATCACATCAACTATCGATGGTAATGCCTCTCTTTCAAAACCAGAGATCTTTACAACAACATCAAGTCCTTTCTCATCAAGTCCAAAAATGTAGTATAGGGCAAGTTTACTACTTATAATTCTCTCATCTACACCAGCACAAGTCTTTAAAAATGCGCCACTCTCATAAAGCCACTTAGCGAAATCCTTAATGTTCTTCTTAGGGATCTCGGTGAAGATAGTGGTCTTTGTGATAGACTCTATTAAACCCTCGAGCTCTAATACCTTCTTCTCGATCTCCTTAATAATCCCACTACTCATATTTACACCACTTTCACCGTTAATGTTGCGATTATTAAAAGCATTAGTATGAGTACTACTTTAAGTAGAGTAGATGGTCCCACATCAACCCTGGTCCTTGCAAAAATCGCACTAACAATTCCAAATATCATCCATATAATGGGAGTTAATAGTACCGTCATAAGTGCTGTGACACTTGTATTAGACGTATTTATCAACTTTAAGAGTGAATAACTGAGTATTTGAGCTAAAATATACCTCTTAATTTGTAGAGAATATAGCGCTATGGCGAGTAATGGTCCTGAAAGCTCAACATATACTCCACTTGCAATTTCAGGCTCAGCTTCAGCTATATCAAATGGTACTTTACTACCAACTACATAGCACGATATAGCTATTACGCAGAATAGTAGTATCCTAGATATTATTGATACGTCGATTAATAACATTATTATTAATGAAGATAGAAAAAAGCCTTCTACTGTTAGAGTTATATAGAATCCTCTAAATGCTCCTATAGATGAGAATGGATTATCTAGAAGTATTGCTCTAAATAGTGAAAATGCGGTAGATGTTGATAAAAATGTTATAAGTAATGATATAATCCAATATAATTGCGATGTAAGAAGAGCTATTTGAAGTATGATCATGGTTATTAATATAAGAATTAGTTCTAATATGGTAATTAAAGATACTCCATAACTAGTTAAAACAAGCTCTTTATTAAATAACTTAATAATATCAAACCAACTCTGCAGAAAACTCCTAGGAAATCCTATAGGGCCTATTCTAGATTGAATTGCTGCTTTAATCTTTCTCTCAATACTATCATATATGGGGGCTGAGAAGAGAGGTATAAGTGTCATTAATATAATGTTAATATATTCCACGTGATATCACCAATACTATTGTTAATGCTATTAAAGCTGTATAGAGAGATGCAATTACCATTGACTTTATAATATCAATTTGAAGATCATGCATAAATATAGTAAATCTTTCCACTTTTTTAATTAAACTCTTTTCAAAAATATATAAGCGAAATGCTTTTTCAAATCTCTCAAATTTAGCAATATAAGACATTTTTTGAGGTGATCTAAATTTAAATTCTACTTTAAACATATGAGCAGTAGTGGTAGTTGTAGGAGTTTTCTCTATTTTAGCTTCATTTTCAATACTTCTAAGTCTTTTCTGGTTCAAGGTCTTGCACCACCTAGCCAACTCTCATCAATTCTGAATATTTTTTGACTTTTATGAATTACATATATTATTATAGTTAAGAGTATTAATAGTATTATAGTGATAATTGTTAAAATTGACGCGTAAATAGTGAATAGTGTGAGTAAAATATATGTTGTGAATATGATTGAAGCTACTGTTGCTATTAGTATTGGTAGTGTTAATTGTTTTAAGTATTCTAATTGCCTAGGAGGAGTTATTTTAATAGTTGATGTACCAAAGTGTGCTGATAAATATCTTGCTCCATAGCCTACACTAAGAGCTATTTCAATAGCTACAACTACGCGTAATATTACTATGGGGATTGCTATGTTTAATCCGGCTATCATAGAGAACACTGTTGCAAATTTAGCTATAAAGCCTGGTAGTGGCGGCACTCCGATTAGTGAGAGTAGTGCTAATAGAGCTGATGTGCTCTCAAGTGGATATATTCTTGAAATATAACCCAAGCTCCCAATATCTCTAGTACGTGCAATTATCTCGATAACTCCAGAATCCATGAACAAAGATGCTTTAAAGAACGTATGTGCTATTGTATAGAATAATGTTGCTTGTAGAGCTTCTATGGAGTTATACATGACATGTAATCCTAGTAGAATAGCTATAACACTCATATGAGATATCGTACTATAAGCTAAAATTCTCTTGATATCTGTTTGTGCAAGTGCTTGTAGACCGCCATATATAGCAGTTATACTACCACAGATCATTAGCATGTGTGCGTAAGTGTTAACATTAATTGAGTAGTGTGTTAATAAGTATAACCCATATACCCCCATTTTAACTAGAAGCCCTGAGAGCATAGCTGATGCTGGTGAAGGTGCTAGTGAGTGTGCATCGGGAAGCCAGAAGTGTAGTGGAGCTATAGCTGCCTTAGCCATAAACCCCATCATAGCTATAATTGTAAGTGTTAGTGAACCCTCTATAGGTGGTGCAAGGTCTACTAAGTCCACTGTAAATGCTTTTTCAAACCCTGATAGAGCTACTAGTGAAAATAATGTTATATCTGCTGGCACCATTGATACTAGTAAATACCTAATTCCAGCTTCAAGAGCTTCTCGAACTTTAAGTGTTATCCAGTCGAATATTATTAAAATAAATCCGGTAATTTCTGCAATAATCCACCATGCAATAAACTCTACTAGGTATCTAGATATAAAAGTAAATGTTATTGAGAGCGAAAATACATCTATAAGAAGTTGGAGATATGGAAGCCCATATTTAAACTTAGTATAATTTGTCGTATAAATAGTTACTAGTAGAGCTATTATACTACTAGATATAGCTAAACACTTAGCAAATAGATCTCTTATTACTATAAAAGAATAAACAAAAACTAATATAAATCCAACTACTCGGAGTAAAACACCAGATTTTTTATCAAATAACCTTGTAGTACCACCACTAAATACGAGGAGTATGGAGAGAGCATAAGTAATATACCTGTATAAATCCTCCAAAACACATCACCTACAAGATCTCTACATAGATCGCCTTCCTTTAATTTCTATCATTCTACTACGTGATATGTAAATGTTAAGGATTTGGAGGAATAAAAGAGTTTAAAAATTAGTGTCTAAGAAGTTTATGTTGACAATCCTAATGCTCTCCTCTTACGATCTATGTGTTCAAGTATTATTTCTGCAGCTTTCTTCGGGTCTGGTTCTACTATGAACCTTGCACCAACAAGTTTCTCAAGATCCTCAGTTAGTAGTTTTGTTACAGCTTCACTACCTAGTACTGGTGGTATAACACCTAAGTGTACATTGACTCCTTGAGCTACAAACCATGTACCTATAGCTACAGCTTTACTACTCATAGCTTCAGGAGCTGATCCAAATACCGGTAAGTCAGGTATATCTACTCCGAGAGCGTCAGCTATAGCGTTTAAAGCTACAAGTATTCTTGAATTATCAACACAACTACCCATGTGGAGGCATGGAGGTATTTTTAATGCTTCTAAAATCTTCCTTAATCTATCACCAGCTAGTGATTGAGCTTCAAGCGTCATTAACCCAGCTTTTGCTGCAGCTATTGCCCAGCAACCTGTACCTACAATTAATACATTATTAGCTATTAGCTCTTTAGCTAACTCTACATGACCTTTATCTTGAGGGACTTTTGGATTATTACATCCAACTATACCAACAATGCCTCTAATATCTCCCCTCTTTACAGCTTCGATAAGTGGCGTTAAAGTACCTCCAAGAGCTTCAAGTATAGCCTCTACCGAGAATCCCGCGATGACTTTCGACTTTATATCTGGTATAAATACCCTCTCTTTAATTCTCCTCGGGAAGTTCTCTATAGCTAGACGTACTATTTCTTCAGCCACTTCATCAGCCTTCTCAGCTCTCCACTCAATGTGAATTCCTCCAGGTATTCTAGCTACAGGCATTGTAGTTACTAATTTCGTATGGAAACACCTAGCTACTTCAGCAACAGCAGGCATTACACATTGATAATCTACAACCATAGCTTCTACTGCTCCAGTAGCTAAGGCGAGTTCTTGGTGTAATAGATTACCAGCTAAGGGTACACCTATTCTCATTAATACTTCATTAGCTGTACAACATATTCCACAAACATTTATACCCTTAGCTCCAACCTCTCTCGCGAGTTTCTGAGCTTTCTCACTCCTAGCTACTTCAACAATTTTTATTGATAATAAGGGGTTATGGCCATGAACAACTATATTAACATCATCATATTTTAAAACTCCGAGATTAGCGTAGCTCTCTATGGGTTTAGGTGTCCCGAAGAGCACATCTTGTAGCTCTGTAGCTATTGTCATAGCATAACAATCAGCTAAAGCTGTTCTAACTCCATGTAATAGTATATTTCTATATTCGGCATCAACACCTATATGGATCCTGTGCATAGCTTCGAATACTTCACGCCATATAGATCTCGGCAATACCCCTAATTTCTCAAAAACCCTCCTTCTTTTATCTATTGAATATGCTTTAAGCACATTGAGTGTTTCTTCAGTAGTTCTAATATAGTCTTCTTCTATTTTCTTAGCTACTTCTGCAGCCAATTCTAAAATTGGCTTTGTCTCTGCGTCAGGTATACCTAGTCTCTTAGCTATAGACCTCAATTTCTTCTCATCAACGAGTTTATATGGGAATTGTTTGCCCTCAGAAGAGTGTTTTATAGTTTCTTTAAATGTTTCAAGTACATGGAATGCGTGTTCTCCGTGGGCTGCACAACCATTAGCTATGTGGAAGAGGACTCTTCTAGCAACCATAGTGTCGGCGTCTACACCACATATACCCCTAGTTGGACCTACTTTAAACGGATCTATTCTACAAGGCCCCATCATACAGAACCAGCAGCAGAGTCCGAGTAGGCCAAATCCGCATTGAGGTTGCATTTTCTCATATCTATGATGTACAGTCTCTATGCCTAATTCTTCAGCCCTTCTAATCATTACTTGAGCTGCTTTATCTATAGTCTTTTCTTCTACTTTTTTAATTGGGGTTACAGCCATGATCTATCACCCACGTGGGGGCGTCGAATATAAGATCATATTAGATCCTGGCAGACCTGTGAGTCCAGTTACAAATTCTTTAGCCTTCTTCTCATGGCGTTCAAGTAAAACTTCTTCTATTTTACCATATCTAAGTGCTTTAGTTGGACAAGCTTCGACACATGCTGGGAGAAGACCTTTTTTAATCCTATCACTACAGAAATCACATTTAACAATTACTTTTTTAACAAGATCTAGTGTAATAGCTCCATAGGGACAAGCTAATATACACCCTTTACAACCAATACAGAGAGGTTCTCTTAGAAGAACAGGTCCTTCAGGTGTTTTTTGAAGAGCATCTGTAGGGCAAATTTCAACACAGGGAGGTTTTTCACAATGCATACAGCGTATTGGTACATTATAGCTGAGAACAGGAATAATCCTGGTTCTTGGTATAGGTGTTGGAATTTCACGGAAAGCTGTGTAAGGATTCTTAGTAAGTGAGTGTTCTACAGCACAGGCGAAGTAGCAAGATAGACATCCAAGACACTTCTCTATATCAACATATATAACAAACCCATTAGGCATGTTCTTTCACCCGTGATGTAATTTATAGCCTCCTAAAAAACTTAAAACTTTTTGGTGCACTAGTACATTTAGATAGTATACTTCTATCACCTTAAACTCAATTACTCTTACTAATAAATTTTAATTAACTATAATTCTTAAAACATATAAATTATTTACCCTTATACCAGTCATTTAATAAATATTGACAGAGTTTATCTATTGCTAAGATAAATGGTGAATTCTTATTATAATCAAATATTGAAACCCCAAGTAACTCGGCAGTTACTACGTTAATGTCGTAGGGTATAAAGGCTTTTACTTGTAGATTCATTTCTATAGCTTTCTTAATAATATAATCCGCCTCTTCAGAGCTCTTTACTTTATTTAAAATACACCATACTCTACTAATACCTAATTCCCTAGCTAGGAGTAAACTCCTCTTAGCTGTTTCAAGTGATTTTATTGTAGGTTCTATTATTATTAATAAGTAATCTACACCTCTAGCAGTCCCTCTACCAAAGTGTTCAAGTCCAGCCTCCATATCCAATATAACTATTTCACTCCTATCTAATACGATGTGATCTATGAGAGCTTTAACCAGAGCATTTTGGGGACACATACAGCCAAGTCCAGCTCTAGATATACCTACAGTTAAGAGTTTAATTCCCTCAGGGCTAATTAGAGAATATTTATCTGGAATATCATCTACGCGGGGGTTGAGGGTAAAGAAAAGACCCCAACCACCAGGTTTAGCACCAGTTCTCTCCTCAATTAATTCCTCACGATCTACTATTGGTCTTAGAGGAGTATCTAATCTTATACCTAGAACACTATAGAGATTTGGATTAGAATCTACATCAATAGCTAAAACCTTAAATCCCCTCTTAGCTAATAACCTAGCCATAGTACCAGCTATTAAAGTCTTACCAACACCCCCCTTACCACAAACAGCTATCTTAAACCCTCTCTCTACACTCAACTCCCTCAACCACTCTTCAATTTTCTATATATTGTATTCGTAATAAAATTCACACTCTAAGAGAAAGCACAGTAATTTCAATTCTTTATATTGTGTTCTAAGCTTGAATTCTTACTTAAAAAAAGCTATGATATTGGTTAAATGTAGATAGTTCTAATATGTTTTAAGGACTAAGGATCAATTCCCTAATTTATATTTCTACATAATACATTAAATACTACTATTGTAACTATATTTTCGATTTCATATTTCCTGCATATCTTTTAAAGTTTTTAGAGTTTTTATAATTACTTATGTGTTAAGAGTTAACTGCACGCTTCTCAAGGACGTAAAAATTCTAATTTGATGATTTTAGTGAGACTTCTAAGCGATCTCACTGTTACACTAGGCCCTTCTCTTTATATCTCTTCTTCAATTCTTCAATAATGCTCGTACCCCATTTGAAGGTTATGTATAGTGTGAAAGTTATAGTTATTAGAGCTATTATTGAAATTAAAAATGTTATAATTAAAGGTGGAATATAGATCTCGGGTTTGATGGTAATATTCACACACCTAGTTATATTTTCAGTGGTTATAATTCTAGGTGGTGATTGAAGTAGTAATATAATTGGTAATAACATTGCCATTAGAGCTACTATAAAGCCCACAAAGACTAAAATGAGACCTAAGCGAAATAAATTCACCACACTTAAACACCCTTGACTTCGCTATTAACCCGGTTCCTACCTGGTTTTTAATTTAAAATTTAAATTAGTTTTAATTTTATCTAAGCACTATTGTTAGCATTATTGTCACCTACATTGATAATTATACTCCTAGTAGCCAATAGAATCTGTGATCTAGAGCTCTCCTCAGATCCCTGATTTTAACTCTTAAGTCTCTAACTTCACCTTTTAAGCGATTTAACCTCTCATTTACTTACTCTAATATACCCGTAACCTTAGTAACATGTTCTTCAAGACTATTCTCATGGTAATCATGCCTAGAGATCTAATAGTAGAATTAGGTTGATAAGTTTTAGAGTTGCGGTTCATCTAGTTCACTTATGTATAAGTATCCTTGCTGATCTAGTCTATTAAACGTGTTATTCTCCTATCTAATTCTTTCATCTATAATTACATTTGTGTATTGTAGATCTATTATACTATGAAGAACCCTTAATTATTTTCTCGATGAGAGGTTTAAATATTGAGGTGTCATGGGAAACTTTGAGGATGTAGTGGATTAATAGGTATTAAGCTATTGGTTTAAGATATCTCTATAGGTGATTGAGAATTGGAATTTGCGAGGGGAGTGATTATAGATGAGTTTAGATATGTTTCTTATTTACTTGCCTCTTCTATAGCTTTAGAGGTTGCTGGTTTTCCGAAGCCTGGGAATGTACATAGGTTGAGGAATTTTAGTGATACTATTTTTGAGGATTTTTTAATAACAGCTGTTATTGTAGAACACCAGGTGTTTAGGGCTATTATTAGGGGTTGTAAGCTTACTAAGAGTTTTCCTATTAAGGTGCTTATTGGAGATCTTATTGAAAACGCTGTGAGAGATTCTATGAGGCTTTCAGGTGGAGGTAATACGTGTTTAGGTTCAACTCTCATATTATATCCATTAGCAGTGGCAAGTGGCTATATGATATGTAGAGGTGGAGATTACTCAGAAGTAGATATTGTAGTTAAAAATGCGAGAGAAATACTCTACGAGTATTCAACAGTATTAGACACTATACACTTCTATAATGCTATTAGAATTGCAAATCCAAGTTACATTAGGAAATCTGATATAGTAGGAGAGTTACCAAGTGTCTGGGATAATGATTATAAAGAGAAGCTTTTCTCTGGGAGTTATAGACTCTGGGATATACTTGTCTATAGTTCAAAAAGCGATATTGTATGTAGAGAGATAATTGAAGGTTACCCGAGATCTATTAGAAACGCAGAATTCCTTGAAAATAGACTTAAAACCCATAATAACTGGAATTTAGCCGTCATTGAAACATATTTAAATCAATTAACACAAGACCTAGACACTCTTATACTTAGAAAACACGGTTATAACACAGCTATCCAGGTTTCAAAAAGAGCTCTAGAAGTATTAAAACTATGCTTAATGAATGATAATAGCTGTATAAATGCCATAAAGACCTTTGACAATGAACTCGCAGAAAAAGGCATAAATCCAGGATCTTCAGCAGACATAATAGTCTCCTCAATAGCCCTCTATGCACTCAAGAAGAAGAACTCTATACTGAGAGCTCTCTAATAACTTCTACCTGGTTTATTAACAGTGCTTTAATGTTATCGTATTCACTTATATTTATAAACTTAGTATTTCATGTAGAGTAATTAAGAAGAATTATGGTGGCTTAAGACACATATAACTTAGAGAATAGAGTGCTCCTCTGAGAAAAGAAGATTTTAAGATAACTAAGTTCTTAATTTCTATTTAGCTCTTAAATTATGCTAAAATAAGATAAAGAGAGAAAAAGAATTAGGGGGCGATCTACTTTTTCTTTAACTTAATGATTACTATTATAATTGCTGCTAAGATCACTATTGCTCCTACTGTGATAACTAGTGGTGTTTGTAGTATTGGTGTTGTTGTAGTTACTTCTAATTCTGGTATTTCTCTTAATTTTACTTGTTGTACTTCTGTACCATTACGCGTGATTTTAACTCCACTTTCAGGTATTAGTTCAACAATTGTGTCTAGTAATTCTCTTACTCCAAGTTCACTTTGAATTCTCACAGCTAGGTTGTATAGTGCTATTAGTGTGTCTTTTGGTGTTTTAGAGTCTTTTTTAATGAGTCTGGGAGTAGTTATATTGAGGTTTATAGTGTTATCTTTTATTTTAACTACCAGTTCTCCACGAGACTTCATAATATTAAATGTATTTGTAATTTCATCTAGTATGTTGAGGATTGATTTAATATTATTAGTTGATATTTGAATACCCATGGATTTGAGTATTTCAAATATTGTTTTCTCTAGTTTTACATAAGCCTCTTTATAGAAGTTAGTGGTGTATTTAAATTGCTCATTTATATTACTATTTACTCTAATTGAGAATTCTGTATATATGTGTGTGATGTTAAAGTAGAGGTATGTGTTAATAGTTGATGATGGGGTATTTTTATATAGTTCTCTAATTGACGTAGTGTTTAATTCTAAGTTCTCAGCTAATTTTGACTCGTCAACTTCAATTTCGAATTCTACTCTAGCTTTCTCATTACTTATAGTAGTTGTTAATGTGTTTATTTTAATCCACGTGATATTAGATTGTGCTAGATAATTCTCAATTATTGGTTTATTTAACATGGCTAAGGTTGCGTAGACTTCTTTAGCTTCACCAATAGCATTAAGCTCTACTACTCCACTGAGAACACCTATTAAACTAGTAATATTTAATTTGTAGTTTAATGGGTCTATAGTAGCATTTAACGAGTTATTTTTATCATCCCATATACTTAGATTAAATTTACTAGTGACTTCATAGTATTCCCCACTAATCTTACTAGTTGTATTAGCTATGAACTCTATGTATGTGCAATTATATTTAGAAATACACGTAGAACCTGTTTCTCCACTAAGATTACCTAGTATTTCATAGTAGTTATCATTAACGCCTAATATACTCTGAACTAATATTACTCCTCGACTAGAATACTCAATACTCATACTATGTGAATACTCTACAACTATACTACCATCATTATACACATGTATTCTCAAGGGAGTTAGAGAATTAGCAACCAATATCATAGTGGTGAATAATAGAACAATCGCTATAAATACACGCTTATATATATTATTCATTTCAACTCACAGCTAAGAGTAATTAAGATTAACCCTTAAATAGTCGTTTAAATGTTCTCTCTAAACCCCTTACTTTAAAGTTTTACCCTCTAAAACGCTGTATTTAATAGTTTAAAATTACTTCTCCTATCATTAACGATCTTCATTATAAATCATATTGTTTTAATTCTAGAGCTCTAGGTGTATTAAGAAGGTGTTGTTTTATGAAGCCTAGGCTGTTGCAGAATTGGCAATAAGTTTAAATACCTGTGATTACTTGTAAATACTTGGCGTAATGCGTTGAGTGAGCGGTATCTTAGTACTAGGGAGTTTGCGAAGCTTTTGGGTGTTTCAAGGGTTACTGTGATCAAGTGGATTAAGAAAGAGAGGATTATTGCTTACAGTGTCCATGGTAGGTGGAGGATCCCTTACAGCGAGGTTGAGAGGGTTCTTAGAGGTGTTCAGAGGGTTAAGCGTGTAGCTGTATACGTCAGGGTCTCCTCAAACACTCAGAGAAGTGACTTGGAGAGGCAGATTGAGTCCTTAAAGCTCTGGGTCTCTAAGAACTTTCCAAACTCTGAATACGTTGTTGTCACGGATATTGCAAGTGGTTTGAAGGAAGATAGAAAGGGGTTGAGAAAGCTTATCGAGATGGCTAAGAGGAGAGAGATACAGGCAGTAGTAGTTGCATACAGAGACAGGTTAACTAGGTTTGGATTCGAGTACCTCAAGACTTTATTCAATACACTTGGTGTAGATGTTTATGTAGCTTTTCAGGAGGAGTCAAAGGACTACGTCCAGGAGCTTGTAGAGGACTTTGTAAAGATAGCAACCTCTTTCGCATCTAGAATCTATGGTAAGAGGTCTAAGAGGTACAAGGAGGTGGTGAGTTGCATTGGAGAAGCTGTCAAAGACTCTAACTAGAACAGTTGTTCTAGAGTGTTATGCAAACAGATATGCTAGGGGGGCTCTCAGGGAAATCGAGGGTACTTATAGGGAGATGCTTGTTGAGATGGTTGAGTACGCTGTTAAGTATAAGGCTTCTCAGGAGACATTACATAGTGTTTTCTACGAGAAGTTCAGGGAGAAGTATCCTTGGCTCCCGACCAGGGTGATTAAGGGTGCTTATAGAGATGCTGTTAGAAGGGCTAAGAGCTTTAGAGAGCGTAAGAAGAAGGGTAAGGTGTACAAGGATAAACCAGAGGTTAGGAGAGTGACAATAACATATTCAGATGCTCAAGACTGGAGACTAGAGGATGGAGTCATTAAGCTGAGGACTCACAGGGGTTGGGTTGAGCTCCACTACAGAAACCATAAACAACTTCATAGATACCTCTGTAGTGGTTGGAGACTAGCTAGCGAGTTAAGGTTTAAAATTCTAAGTAGGAAGATAGTTGTGTATCTATTATTCACTAGAGAGTTTGAGGTTATGAGCACTAAAACACGTTAACCAATACACTCCCTCATTAAAGTGTCTTTGAGCATCATGTAAGAAAACCTCAGCTTTCTCAATCTATTCACGAGATAACTTAATACCTTTCATTATAAATTACCTT
>JAJHQS010000046.1 GCA_020833225.1 Desulfurococcaceae archaeon | reverse complement strand
AGTTAGAGGGGCAATATAGTCAACTAGTACAATTATTATAAAGGGTTTCCTGCGTGAATATTTCAGGGAGATTGCTCATGAGAACTTTGATCGCTAGTTTCGGCTTTGATATTGACTTTGTATTACGGAGACTAGCTAGTGGTAAATATAGCAGAGTAGTTTTAGTTTCATTAAAGACCAGAGATGGCTTTGAAAGAGTTAAAAAAGCCTATTCTACATTATCATTGGTTTGTACTTCACTTAAAGTGGACTGTACACTTGAACCCGTGACTCCCAATATGATACCTAGATCAGTACAATCACTCCTCTTAAATGAGGCTGAGAAATCTGATGAATTAGAGGTATATCTGACTGGTGGTCCACGAATACTTGTTACTGCACTATTACTTTCAGTACTTATGTTATCCAAAGATCACGCACAGAAAACACAAGTATTTATTGAGGGTGAAGGATTTGACTGTACAATGAAGATAAATGTAAATAATCTAATTGAAAGGTTAAGTCTCGATGAGAGAGACAAGATCATAATAAACACACTCGAAGGAGAAAAACTAACGCTAGGCGAGATCGCGAGAAAAACAGGAATGCCAAAATCAACTGTACATAGAAGACTTGAGGATCTTATTGAGAAGGGGTTGATCGCTAGGACAGAAATAGAGGTATACACAGCTAACCCATTAGCTGAGATCACGTGTGTAGAGTAATATATGAGAAGTTGTAGTTGAGATCTAAAGTTAAGTTTCATAATATGGAACATAATAAGAGAGGATCTAGTTTTATATTATTGAACATATTCCTTATTGAGAAACAATATAAAAGGGGCTTAAACATAAGTATTAGTGGGTATCTCTATGTATGAACACATAATCCAAGTTCTCTCTTTTCTCGGAGCTATAGGCGACTATAGTTATTTAGACCGGTTAGGGAACGCTATTGATGAGATCAGCGTTCTTGAAGCATTAAGAGACGCTATCAGAGCATATTATACCAATTGTCTTGGAAAACGCGCCTGTGTAGAGTACGATAGGGAAAATAAACTTGGAGTACTATGTCCTGAAATTAAGTCAGAAGAGCTGGAACAAGCTGTTTCTCAAATAACAGCTAAGATCAGTAAGGCTAGTAGGGTTGAAATTATAAAAATGAGTAGGGAATTCGCCTTAAAAGCTTATGCTAAAATACCCGAGACCCGTAAGAGATTAGAGTGTAAAACAGAGTGATAAACATGATAGTTGCACTTTCTCTCTCAGTTAGAGTAGTTGTTAACGCAGAAGCTTTAAACATGGCTGAGGCTGTTGGCAATTACACGAGACATAGAAAAGCTCCAATAGTAGTTGCCACAGATGAAGGATACTCTGTAGTCTATGTTCCAGCTGTTAGTGGCGAATCACTAGCACACGGCTACCAATTACTACTGGCACAGTTAGCAAAAGAAAGAAAATTACCAGTTACTAAGATGGATGAATTAGGTTACTTCTTAAAGTTCTCAGATGATAACGTTTTAAGGTGGTATGAAGAAGATTTAAAGAAGATAGGTTATACTGTAGATAAATTCAAAAACGCCTCAGTAGCTGAAATAGAGAAAAAAATTCTCACATTAAGTACTGTGGCTGACGTAGGAGGATTCCTCTACACTACTAAACAAGTAAAGAGAACTTCAGCTATAAGGTTTAGTTACATGTTGCCAGCACTAGATGCTATTGAGAAAGGTGGAGTAGCCTTAACACCGCAACTGCATACACGTTATGCTCCTCCAGAATTAACTGAGGCTCAAAAACTATTTTACCTAGAAAGCGGGTCAGCTCTCTACACGTTTACTGCAGAGCTCATAGCTAGTGATATATCAAGGCTATACTACAGTGAAGAGGAAGATCCGGAATTAAAGAGGCAAAGAGTAGAACGCGTTAAAGTAGCTGTGGACACGCTTTCGGCACTAGTAGATGGAATGTTATTTGGAGCTAGGAGATCTAGGTATCAACCCCTCTGGAACATCAGAAGTATTGTAGTAGCACTTAGCAAAGGCCCTGTTGAATTCATAGTTAGCCCAGGTTTAACTAGAGACTATATTAAGAAAACATATGAAAGAGCAGTAGCGCTAACTAAAGCGCTTCAAGAAGAAACAATAAATATATATGTCTATAATGGTGAAAACCTCGAAGAACCCATCATAACATCGGAGACAATGAATGTGACTTACGAGAAGGTCACATCACATACAGATGCACTAATAAAAGCTAGAGATAAGCTCGTAAAAATAATTGAGGCTCTACAATTAATCTAATCATAGCTGAGAGGAGAACTTCTCTTGACTAATCTACGTATTTTTTATGTAAAAACCTTCTTATCCTGGGGGTTTATTATTAGACACCGAGGTACAAGTGCAGCACAACCAGCATACCCCATTCCTCCACCTACAACAATTGTAGGTGCATTCACATATCCACTTGTAAGATTACTTAACCTCTCAACACGAAACAAAGATATCAGAAAGTGGGGAGAGGGCAAACTCATATCAGAGATTATGGAGCCTTTATTAGAAGCCACAATAACAGCCTCTGCTGGTTTAACTTCCCCTAAATTCACCAGTAAATCTCCTACACATTCATCATACAGAACACTAAGAGTTGGCTTAGCTATATATCAGGAGATCAATAGGATCATAGCGTCACCATATAAGAGTGGTGGTAGTTTTCAAAGCGCTGTTAGAGTGAAGTTCATGGAGTCAAATTTCTTCGCAAAAGCACTACCTGTAACTCTTCCAGTGCAGGCTACAGGAGCCGCTTATGCACCAGCTCTCAAAGTAGAATTGATGTGGATTATAGATGCGGAGAAATTATCTAGAGAACTTGGAGTTAGTGTTGAAAAATTAGACAGTATAGCTAAGAAAGCCGTTCATGGTGTTGTAAGAATTGGCAGTAAAGAGGGCATTGTAGCTCTCGAAGAAGCTGTTTATGCTGAAAAACCCGTTATACGGGGACCAGGAGAAAAAGTAAGTACTAGATTATACATCGAACGCTTCTGTGCAGAACCCCTAAATCCGACCTTAATAACCGAAATAATAATGCCAAGCCTGAGATATAGCCCCACACCCTATTATGTGCCTGCCTCCATAGGGTCAAGTAATCTCATTGTACCATTAAGTGAAGATATGCCTCCACCCATATTTAGAATACTCAGTCCTTGTAGAGCAATCATAGCACCCGAAGTAGAAGTTGCAGTAGGGGTAACTCGCTTATGAGCATAGAGATCAGAGTTCTAGAAGAAAAGTCTATAGGCAGGTATTTTCAAGCTACAGCACTGGGTTATATATTAGACATGTTACCTGGGGATCTGCGGGGTAAGATACTTGAGGGTTTCAGGGAGGGATTAATATCTTTAAACTCAAGTGAAGTATCTCAAATACTTAATAATCTCGCATCATCTTTGAGAGTAATATGTAATGTCAAGAAGGCAGCTCCCACGCTATATAAGGCCGGCAAAGCTCCAGATAGTAAATTGCTCTCAACAATCACCCCTAGTACGCCGCTAGCAGGGAACACTCTGAATTGCGACTGGTTAATTAAAGTTGCGCCGATCATTCAACAGATTCCTAACGCGCTTGTCGATATGCCCATGTTCTTAAGAGCCTATGTATTCTCTAAATATAGAGATATAGGAGAAGTGAGAGGTGAAAAGATAAATGCAATATCGCTATATATTGCAAATGCTGGAACACTCATATCCATAATTGCTAGTAACATACAACGAGGGGAAAGTAAATACGAACTTTACATTGTTCCAGATACATCACTAGAATCCCTATTAAGCTCACATAGAATGTACACGATATTTCACGTAGCTGGCATAGGTAGCCTCGAGAACTACATTAGGAGTTTATTGAAGATTGAAAGTTTAAGTTTTGAGCTTTCAATATTACTTTCAATAGCACTCTACGTATATAATGCGATAACGCAAGTAGCCGGTATGCCACCACTTACAGGTCTCTATAATATATTTGAGAAATTTAGAGTAATTAGTATCATACCGCAAGATAGACCTCTAGTTGTATGGGAGAGACCACTCACATTAACTCATATGTTTGAAGAATTAGAGAAGCATAAGTCTACAGATCTCTTGCAGAAACTCTATTGGTGTGCTAATCGCGCCTCTAAATACTCTACGGAAGTTACAAGGGCTGATGATATTGTCTCACAGTGTGTTACTGCTCTATTTGCATACATTGAGACTAGATCGTTAGATATGCTCTTTTCGTGTGGAGCTAGTGCCCTGAGGATAGCAGATCAGTTTAATTATCTGTGCAGAGAAGGCACTAGGAAAGGGAGAAAAGATGCTAGGGAATTATGTATGGCTGAAAAAGACTTTGCAGATCTAAGTAGAGATTTAGCTAAGTTACTCTAGAGAATAGAATTTATATGAAAGGGGATTTTTATTGAATTCCTCTCCCTCTCTCAGTAAACTAATTGAGTCTAGGATAGCACTTCAAAAAGTGCTTGAAGAGTTTAGAAGAGATAAGTACGTGGTACTTATTGCACCTACAGGTTACGGTAAAACAGTTCTCTCACTAGAGCTGATTAATGTAGCTAAAAAATACGACTTATCAGCAGGATTAATACATGTAGTTCCTTACAGAGCCCTTGTGAGAGAGATCTATAGTGAGAAATTCAAGGATAATTATCCAAGTGTCGGTTATCAATCACTAGACGAAATTGAATTTAAAGATAAATCACCGTATTATCTTAGAGAACTAGTAGTTACAACCCTAGACAGCTTTATTTATAACTTATATAAAATACCAGTGGCTGAAATGTATAAGATTCTAAGAGGTGCGAGGACTCTAGGACACTATTACCCAGTGCTCACCTCTATTTTCACAGATACAATAGTATTTGATGAAGCCCATATTTACTTAGGCTCTGAGTTAACAAGTGGAAATGAAGACGAAGTTGAAACTTTAGCATTCATGTTAGCAGCATTAGACTTCCTTGTGCAAATGAATATACCACTTGTAGTTGAAACAGCAACAATGTATAGTGGTGTAATAGCAGAGGTTGTAGATACGTTAAGACGCGGGGTGAAAGACGTAATAGTCATATATGTTGGCAGAGAAAACTTGCAAGTCAAAAACCTGCGTGAGATGAGCATCGACGTAGTCAACATCGTTGATGAGCAATTTGAGGAAGAACACGACTTCCCTTGGAAAACTATACTTGAAATAGATAATAACGCGCTTAAATACGCAGAAGAAATCTGTGAATCTGAACCCGTTCTTATAATACGCAATACTGTAAGACGTGCCGTTGAATCCTATGAGAGGTTAAGCAGGAAATGCAATAATGTTGTTCTACTACATAGTCTTTTAAGCAATAAGGATAGAGAAGAAGCAACCAAGAAAATTAGAAATGAAATAACTAGTAAGAAAGGGGTAATAGTGTCAACGCAAATAGTAGAGGCAGGTGTAGACATAGCTACTAGGTTATTAATATCGGAGGCAGCTCCAATAGAGAACCTTGCACAGAGAGCGGGAAGACTTTGCAGGGAGAAATTCACAGGCGTATTTAAGAAATGTAGAGAGGAGGGTGCTGAAGTTTACATTATAAAAGGTGATCCAGAGAATATAGCAGAAGTTTACAATAAAAGTAGAGTAAGTAGGACAATTGAACTCTTAGAGAAAGCTGTAGAAAATAATAAAAACGCAATTAACTGGAGACTACTAAGTACAGATGAGCACAGTACCATGAGTTTTACCAAAATCCTCGAGGAGATCCCCTTGAGACTGCCACGCGAGGTTATTTCAAGCCCTTCCTATGCAATCGCACACGTATACTTAAATAGCGATGGACAGGCAGATGTATTAATTAAAATACTAGATGAATTAGGAGCTAATCTCGTGAGATCAAGTATACTAGTAAACATACTAATACCACCATATAACAGCAAAGAACCCAGCGAATTAGAAGTCGTAACGGTCGATTTTGCAAGAATATTGAAAAAAGAACTACTAACGTCCAATAAGTGCTTAGAATATATCCTTAAAGATAACAAGATCTACCCAAAGATACTATTTATAGCTTATGATGAGGGGTTAAAGTACATAGAGTCGAAGATAGAAGATGACTTAGATACTATTAATCAAAAAATCAGTAAAAAGAAATTTACATCAATTATTAAAATGTTAACTCCTACAAGAGGGAATTCTATAAAGAACATTAAAGGAGTTGTGGGGTCATTTCTCATTGCAAAAAACGAGTGTTATAGTCGAGGTTTAGGATTAAAGATCTGGTGATATACTTGAATTGCATTGAGACAACTATGCATAAATGGCCTTTAGCATACGCTAAGTGTAATGGAAGATCATTAAAGGCTATTCCACTAAGAGATCACTTAAAGTTGACAGCATCTTTATCAACGTGTTTACTCGCAGAGAGATTTAGACAACTAAGAAGAATTTTAAATAGGGATCTTATTAAATTAAGGGATGTAGTAGATCTTGAAGAACTAGTTTACATGATAAGTCTTCTACATGATCTTGGGAAGGCCTCAATACAATATTATGAAGTTTTTGCTAAGCAGGTGAAAAGTTCTCAAAGTTTAGTTGAGCTTAGATTTCATGGACACGAGCATATTATTTCATGTTTAATTGAAACGCTGACGTTGCTTGAGCGCGAGGACGAGGTGTTCATGGCTGTATGTGACTTACTAGCTAAAGTTATCTCAAGACATCACAGTGCTATGGAGGAGAGACATCCACTTCGTTTTACTCCAAGGCCTGATTTTATGAAGATCGTTAATGGGATGTGTAATAATATCGTAACAAACTTTATTGAGAAAGAGCTCTTGGGGGTTTGTAATGAGAAAAACTATAAGTTATGTACTCGTATATTAAAATCTCTCATTAGGCATATTGAAAATAAACACTTATGTGAACAAACCACGTGGTTTGAGTGTAAACGTGGAATTCAAAGTTTCAGTCTTTCAGTATTAACTAGCAGTTTCAACGATCAGAGCCTTCGCGGCGTTTACAAACTCGTATCAGCTTTAACCGGTATATTAATAATATCAGATAATTTAGCGGCAGACTATGAAGGAAGAGCTAGTGATGAGGGTAGTAGTAGGCTTTATGTTGCACACTGGAAGCGAGAGTTAAGTGACTACTTGAAGAAATGTCTCAGAGATTGATGTGCATTAGAAGGGTCATTATGCATCATTTAAGTTTTTACGTAGAAGGTACTCTGTTTCTTTTACTCTGAAACCTTGGTTTACTAGTAGTTCTATTAGTTTGTGTTTAGATGCGTCTACAGGTATTTCTATGTTTTTAACCCAGTGTGCCCTGGCCATGTTTCCTATGCTATTGATTACTACTTCTACTGGTTCTAGTAGGCTGTATGTGGATAGTGCAATTGTGTCTACTACGATTTCACTGTTGATACTGTATAGTGCATAGGCTACTACTCTACTCTTCTTTTTAACTACTAGTGCTCTCTCAGACCTGTAGAGCTTTTTCCTGTAGATGT
>JAJHQS010000045.1 GCA_020833225.1 Desulfurococcaceae archaeon | reverse complement strand
CCTTGTGGACCTGAATGCTGTGATGAGGAGATTAATAGGTTGAGTAGTATAGTTAAAGAGAGTGAATGTGATGCTGTTATTGGTATTGGTGGTGGTAAAGCTATTGATACTGCGCGAGCTGTTGCAGGTGAACTAAGAGTTCCTGTTATAATGGTTCCAACAATAGCGTCTACAGATGCTCCTTGTAGCGCAGTATCAGCTATATATACCTGTGATCATGTGTTTAAAGAATATAGGTTTTTCCCTAAAAATCCCGACGTGGTCTTAGTAGATACACAGATCATAGCTGAAGCCCCCACAAAGCTTCTCGTGTGTGGAATAGGTGATGCACTAGGTAAATATGCAGAAGTACCTTCATGTCTGAGAACTAATACTGATAATCTCCTTTCAAAACCACTACGAGGAAAGTCTACATTACTTGCTGTGGCAACATATAATCTCGTGATCTCTACGATACTCACCTATGGAGAAGAGGCTGTAGAGAGTGTTGAAAGAAGCGCTGTTACACCAGCTCTTGAGGCAGTTGTAGAAGCCATAATTCTACATAGTCAAATAACCTTTGAATGTATAGGTCACTCAGCAGCACGCTCAATTTACAATGGCTTTACAGCTCTAAGACAGCTATCTAAATATAAGAATAGAGAATTCCCATGTCATGGAGAACTAGAATTCTTTGGAGCACTAGTAGAAATGGTTATGGATGGTTATCCTAGAGAAGAAATTGTAAACTTAATGAAATTTGCACATAGGGTAGGATTAAGTATAAACCTTAATGAATTAGGATTTTCAGATATAGATGAAAACGAAGTAATACTAATAGCTAAAAAAGCCACATTGCCAGGGGAAACAATACATAATAAACCATATAGAGTTACACCAGAACGAGTAGTAGATGCTATGAAAACAGCAAACACTATTGGTATTGAAGTAGCAAAACAACATCCAATAAGAAAAATTCAAAAATAACCTGAAATTACATGGAATTTTAATACCCTAATTATAACTGTAACCGGCAAGTATTACTTAACCTAGCTTTAATAGAATAGACTAACTACTCATGGATCAAAAATGTTACAAAAACTTTTTCTATTTTAAGCTAAGATTGCTTATTGAAGTTGATCACTTTTACGGGTAATGTGTGAACTGAGCATGAGATACATGGATCAAATGCTATTGCCACGCTCTTAGCAATGGCTATAGTTTCTTCTAAAGCTCTTTTACCACGAGTTAACTGTGTAGCTATATCTTCCATTACTGCTAAGTTCTGTGCTGTTGGTGTTACAATATCACATTCTACAATTTTACAATCTTTGCCTAAAACATACCTGTGGTAAAGTACTCCTCGTGGAGCTTCTACAGCATATTCACAAACATTATTAGCACTCTTATATTCAACAGTGTTCTTTACACTGACAATATCTCTATACTTGTAGTTCTCTAGATATTCTCGAATAGTTAAGAGTGCGTCATATAATTCAGCTATGCGGGCTATATAGCCTTCAAATACACTTAGTGGAGGTCTCCAATTGTATGTATTGAGGAGGTCTTTAACTTCACTATGTAATCTATCATAATATCTATTAAACCTAGAAACAGGGCCGACAATGAAACTCTCAGATCCTTTAACCCTATATTGTAATGCTGTAGAATATTCTTTCTGAACAACATTAACAATATTCCTATAGAAAGCCTCCGTCGTATATATAGCGTTATCTAATACTACTTTTTCACCGTGATGTGAATAACTCTTCTCAGCGTAAACGCAGAGTTGAGGTTTACTTATAGCGAGATGTATACTTGACTTAAAACTCAATATTATATCTGCTAATTCTGTGAGAGATTTAAATATACCATTAATTTCATTTCTAAGTTTCTCGACATCGTCTCTACTTGGAGTAAAATATACTCCACCAATTTTTATATTGACGACATTGTGAAATCTACCACCAAAGACTCTCATTAGTTTCCTACTGTAGGAGATGATGTTAAAAGCGTTCTTAACAACTTTTGGATTTCTCTCAGCTAACTCACTAAAAGACCTTGTCTTTGTAATTTCTGGTAGGTTCATGAGAAATACGTGTAATGCATGGCTTTTAACTCTCTCAGCCAAGTGTAAAATCTCCCGGAACTCTTCAACATCGCTATCTACTTCAATATTAAGGCATTTCTCAAACGCCTTAGCAGCGAGAAAAGTGTATGAGACTCCACAAAGACCACAAACTCTACTAACAAAATCTACAACTAGTTCAGGACTTTTACCGCGTACAATGTATTCAAAAAAGCGAGGCGCCTCCGTGATCTCGTAGAAAACTCTGTCTACATAGCCTTCTCTCTCTATAATTACTACTGAGCCCTCACCTTCAACTAGTGTAAGAGGGGATTTCAATTCTCAACACCTACTCTCCTTGAGTTTAGAGTATAGTTTAAAACTATAAGCAAGTAGTATCGCCTTGAGATTACCCTCATCTACTTTAAGCTCTACTAGTCGATCTAGGAGTGCATTAATCTTTTCACGTGTAATATCAAAGAACTTTAATCCATAACAACCATAACAACCCCTGCCGAATTGTGGGCATAAGGCACCACAACCACTAATAGTTATAGGTCCTAGACAAGGAGACTTCTGCGTCACAATAATACAGGGGATGTTTTTACGCTTACACTCGCTACACACAGTCTCATAAATAGCTACTGGTAACCCTCCTAGTGCGTATTTTCTTAGAAATGAGACTAAAGCATCACCATTAATAGGGCATCCCGGTATAGCAAAATCTACTTTAACTACACTATCTACAGGTTTAACTTCGCTGAGAATATCTATATATCGCGGCTCAGGGTAAATGGTTTTCTTAACATCTTCAATATTACCCTCTAATCTCAAACTCTGAACACCACCCATTAGTGCACAAGTACCAAGTGCTATGAGAAATTCTACTTGAGACCTCAAATTCTTCAAGAACTCTTCTTGGTGTTTAGTTGTTATAGAGCCCTCGATAAATGCTAATTCTGCATTACTAATCTTATCTACATTTAATACCTCTGTAAAGTAAGTAACATTATATTTAGCTCTAATATCACTATGTGTTAACGCATAGATTACTTCGTTGAGACAACCTGAACATGAAGTTAACTTAGCTACTAGAACTCTAATCACTTATATCCCCTCAACCCAGAAGTATTCTTCTATATCACTATATCTAAATACAGGTCCATCTTTACATATAAAGTAGTGACCAAATTGACAAGTACCACATACGCCAATACCACACCTCATACGCCTCTCCATAGAGATGAAAATATCCTCGTTTTTGAAGCCTTTTTTAAGCAAATTCTTAATAGCAACTTTCATCATAATTTCAGGTCCACAGACAAGTGCAATAGCATTTTTTAAATCTACATCTACGTAGTTTATTAAATCAGTAACAAAGCCGACGTAGTGTAACCAGCCCTCAGCAGGGATATCTGAGGAAAGTAAGAGCTTAGTGTTGGGTATCACTGTGTATTTATTGAGTTCATATTTATATAGTAAGAGTTCTGGGTTTCTAGCACCATATAATATATTTACTCTACCATATCTCTCTCTATTATTTTCGATGTACTTTATAACAGGCCTTAAAGGAGCCATTCCAATACCACCAGCAACTATTACAATATCTCTACCCTCTATTTCCCTCATAGGCCACCCATTACCGTAAGGTCCTCTCACACCAACCTGTGATCCAGCGCCCACATGGAGCATTACGGCTCTTGTAACAGCACCAACAATTCTAATAGTGTGATTTACAAGTGTATATGTTCCTCTATGCTCGGGTAGATTAGATAGAGATATGGGTATTTCTCCGAGACCATAGACATATATCATATTAAATTGTCCAGGGTTAGCGGTATAGGTCTCATTAAGCTTAATAATATAAGTATTAGTATCAGGAGCTTCTTTTACAACATTAACTACTAGAGCTCTCTTAAATGTAAATGGATTCTCTAACTTAGTCAGAGTCATAATTATCTCACCTCTTCAACGACTTTTACTAGTGTTTCTTTAAGATCTAAGCCTAAAGGACACCACGTAGTACACCTGCCACAGCCTACACAGCCGAGTAATCCTCCTGTCTGTTTAGGGTAAAATAAGAATTTGTGGAGTATAAAATGCCTATATCTCATATATAGATCTCTCCTGAAGTGTCCTCCTGCAACTAGACCATATGTATATGTACAACACGCTGTCCACAGCGCTGTCCTCGTAGTGTAAGACTCCTCTACCCTATCTACTATTTCAACGCAGAAACATGTAGGACACACGTAGTTACAATTACCACAGCCAGTACACTTCTCTGAAAGAGTTTTCCACAACTTCTCATTTATCACATTTCTCCTAAGAGCTTTTTGAATCTCCTCTAAATGTGGTAATCTAGTAGACATTATACTCATAGCTCTTTCAACAGCATTATAGTAACTCTTAACTTGCTCTTGCACAGCCTCTCTTAAACCAGTAGCCTTAATGATTTCTTCTCCAAGAGTAGAGCCTGCTTTAAAAATTACAGTATCTTCGTCGAGTCTTGCATAAGCAAGGTCATAACCTTTAAGTACGGTGGGACCTGTACCAGTTATACTACAAAAACATGTTTCAGCCGGCTCTAAACACTCTTCTATAATTATAGCTATTACACTACTCCTCTTTTTCGTGTAAATAGGGTGTTTGCCAATTAATATTGCATCGAGCACGGCGATCGCGTTGAGATCACACGATTTAATTCCAAACATTACCACTTTATTTGCTAATGAGTTATTTGTGCTATCTACAAACTCGTAATCAGGTGAAACTTTAAGTATACTATGCTCTGGCGGTAGGAGATACCACTTTGGAGAGGCATATGAAAGCCTAAATCTATAGCCAGCTATAAGCTCGTAGTAACCAGGACGCTGAATATCAGATACCCTAATAGGCATATCACTTAGAGAATTAATCTCTCCAAATACCGGCATAGAATTTTGGAGTTTATAACCCATGAATGTCGCTCCATTAAAGCGTTGTCTTAAATACTCCATGACCCTTTCAAGATCACTCAGTTTCCCAGCATAGAGTTTAACTTGTTGTAACTCGGGAACTTTAATCACCCCTAATAGACCCGGTTCACATATAATGCAGGAAGAGGTAAAAAACGAATTTAGAAATAAGTTCTCAACATACTAGTTTTAGATATATGGGGAACTCGAGGAGAGAAAAAGATGAGGGGGTGGTTTAGCTTACAATTCTTTGAATTTCTACTTTTTGTCTTGGTTCTCTGAGTCCATAAGTTGTTATGACTAAGTCTCCAATACTTACATAGCCTAGTTCTATGGCTTTTTGTAGTGATTTTTGTAATCCCTCATCATATTCTTGAGCGTCAACACGCATTAACTGTAACCCCCAGAGAATAGCTAATCTTCTCAGTGTGGTAATATTAGGTGAGCCCACATATACCGGTATTGAGGGCTTTAGAGATGAGATCCTCTTAGCTGTATTTCCATGTATACTGAATACGAGTAATTTAGCGTTTAAATCCTCAGCTAACTCGAGAACGCCTTTTGCAAACATTACTTGAATATTATTCACACTACTCCTAGCTTTCTCAATAATTCTCTTAAAACCCCTCTTTAAGATCTCTCTTTCCGTGAAATTTGCTATTTTTATAAGCCATGATACAGCTTCTACAGGGTATTTACCTATAGATGTTTCACCTGTTAACATGAGTGCATCTACACCCATTTCAATAGCTGTACTAACATCTACGACTTCAGCCCTAGTTGGAACAGGCTTTTCAACCATAGATTCTAGTAATTGTGTTGCAATTATAACAGGCCTCCTCATCTCAAGGGCTTTTTCAGCAATTCTACTTTGTAATGCATGTATTTCTTCGAGACCAAAACTCATTCCTAGATCTCCGCGTGCAATTAATACAACATCACTTCTCTCTAAGATTTCATCTAAATTCTCAATAGCACTCCTAGTTTCAATTTTAGCTATAATACCCATATCATCTCTACCAATTCTCTTTAAATACTCTCTGAGAACATCTATATCACTGCCACTTCTCACATAGCTAAGCCCTAAGTAATCAAAGCCGTGTTCAAGTGCAAATTTCACACAATTAAAATCGCTCTCAGTAAGAATAGGTAAATCTATATCTTTACCACGTATAGTAACAGCTTTTTTCGAAGTAATAACTGAATCTGTAAGAGCTATTGCCTCTACGTGATCTGAGTAAACCCCAGTGACTCTCAGCCTAGTCTTACCATCATCCATTACTACAATATCGCCTTCTTCAACAACATCAAAAAACCTATGAATAGGTATAGGAGCTCTCTTATCCTCGCCTCCGCTAGCCTCAGAGCCATAGACTATCTTTATAATTTCACCTCTCCTTAGAACAACTGGTTTTTCAAGTTTACCTATCCTAAGCGATGGACCCTGTAAATCACCTATTATAGCTAATGGTCTCCCCGAAGCGTCTTCAAGAGATCTAACAGTTTTAACATATCGTGCCCAGTCTTCAGGTGTACCATGAGCAAAGTTAATTCTAAACCCAGATACACCAAGCCTAATCATATTAGTAACTACATTGACGTCATCACTAGCAGGGCCTAGAGACACAATGATCTTTACGAATAATGGCATAGTAAAACTCCCTGAGAAATCAATAAGCTAGTGAGTATTATTTATAAATTAATATAAATTAAATATTAAGTCTAGCTTAAAAGTAATTTAAGAATAATTATACTCGTAGATAATAGATAATTAACTCTTAGTTTTCTCCGACTACATGTTCTACTCACTCTGCGAGTACTTCACTTTTCTTTTCGCGTTTTCTTAGTAGTTTATTATGTAACGACATTGTTGAGAGTCTTGTAGTCTCGTTTTTAAACATCAATACTTCATTCTCGCTTAAAACCCCTCTCAGGGCTAGGTATTCTAGGAGGAATTCTTGTTGTGCAGATAGAACTCTATTAGACTCGTTGATTCTTAAGTCAACATATTCTACTAGTTCACTTAGTTTTGAGTCAACATATTTCTCAACATATTTCTTGGTATCATCAACTTTATTATCACTATATCTCTTTAACTCATCAAGTCTCCTATTAAGATCTCTAAACCTTAGATCTATGCGACTAAGTAGTACATCTAGTTCTCTAAATTTCTTGTTATACACGTAATCTAAGTAAACTGTGAACATGAAGACGACGATTATAGCGCCTAGTAACAGGGTAAAATCTCCTAATTCCAAGGCAATATTACACCCTTAAACTCGTCGTAATTAAGATGTTAAAAACACACTGTCTTGTTAAGACCGAGAATACTTGGAACTTAGAGTAAGCTCTCTTCACCAAATCTCTCTTTAACACGCTCCATTATTATCCTAGTCCACCAGGGAACTGTGAAATCTTTAACTACTCTACTATGATCATATGGTTTAATGTCGAGTACAGGTGTTTCATTGTAGAGATCTAGTCCTGTAACACGTAGCCTCCTACCCTCTATACTTAGAAGCTTCACAATTGTGATAGCTATTGGATTTGGTCTATGAGGACTATCAGTTGCAAAAACACCTACTTCTGGTAAATCATCTATCCTAATGCCGAGACGTGTAAGCCGCCTATGTCTCACCCTTAAAACCCTCTTCTCAACTTCACTAACCTTATGCATATAAGCTATGACAATTATATGGCTAAAGCCCTCTAAGTGTAAAAGACCATCACTATACTCAGGGAGGATTTCAATATAGCCTTCAACACCACGCCAACTAC
>JAJHQS010000044.1 GCA_020833225.1 Desulfurococcaceae archaeon | reverse complement strand
CCACTATAATAGGCTCTACTATTGGTCCTAGTAGTGTTCTCGTAGCTTGTTTAATTTCACTACAATTAGGGCTTTCAACACAAATAGCTATTATAGACTCAAATCTCATGGGATCTCTACATTTAAGTACAGTTACTTCTACTCCAAGTAGGTCTTTAAGAGCCTTTTCAATACTACCAGGGCTAATTCTATAACCACTACTCTTAATTACACCGTCAAGTCTACCGAGAACATAGATATAGCCTTCTCTTGTACTATAGGCGTAATCTCCAGTTCTATAATACCCATATCTCCACTTCTCTACATATTCCTCAGGATACTCTATTAGCATTGATGGCCAAGGCTCTCTTAATACGAGTTCACCTATATTTTCAACTACACTTTTACCATTAGAGTCTACTATGTCAATGTGGAAACCAGGTATTGGTGGACCAGTAGAGCCTGGTATTATTGGTGGAAAAGTATAATTTACAAGGTTACCTGTAATAAATGTCCCAATTTCGCTTTGAATATACATATTTACAACTGGAATTCTACCTGTCAATTCACGTGGGATACTAGTTATTAGTGGTGTTCTCCCAGTACCTATAATTCTATAAGTCCACCACCATACATCAGCTTCTAATGGCTCAGCTGTTACTAATATGGCTCTAAGAGTATCTAAGTTATGTTTTAACACATTGTTATCACCTTGTCTAGATAATACACGTAATGCACCACTAGTTGTGAGTAGTAGTGTAACAGCATAGTCTTCAATAATACTCCACCAACGATCCCATGAGGGGTAATCTGGTCCACCATCATAGAGAATTACTGTAGAACCTATCATTAATGGCCCAAAAACAACATAGCTAACACCAGTTATCCAACCAGGCCACACAGTACAGAAATATGTGTCACGTGGTCTAAGACCAATCCACTTACTAGTAGAATATACTTGTACAAGGAAACCACCAGTAGGATGTGTTATTGGCTTATAGTCATCAATATAACCACTATGTAGTCCAAAGAGGGGGTGTGTACTCTCAGCCACGTAGTCTTCGACTAAAACACTACTCTCCCTAGTAAAATCGCTAAAAGCAATTTCACTACTCTTAAGACTAGGTGGGCCAATACGCTCAATAACTACTACTTTACCCTTAAACCCAGAGTACTCAGTAGCTCTCCTCACAGTTTCAAGAGTATTTACTATTTTACCACGCCTATAGTAAGAGTCAACTGTAAATATTATCTTAGAACTCCTCTTAACTATTCTCTTAGCAAGCTCCCAATAGCCAAAACCAGTGAATACGGGTTCAAATGGAGCACCTATTTTCACAGATGCTAACATTACAACTAAACTCTCAATTAGTGGTGGAGTATAGAGTATTATCCAATCACCTGGTTTAACACCATATGCTCTAAGAGCACTAGCAACTCTATTAACAAGAACATCTAGTTCTCTGTAAGTTATAGCTTTAGCATCACCCTCCTCCCCCTCCCATATTAAGGCGATCTTAGACCATACCCAATTATCGCGGTGTTTACTAATAATGTTATAATAGGCGTTGAGAGAACCATTAATAAACCACCTGGTTTTCGGAGGATCACCAGTAACTATAATACTCCAAGGTTTAATCCACACTAATTCTCTAGCTTCACGCTCCCAGAAACTATAGATATCACTAATACTCTCTCTATATACTCGTAAATACTCCTCAATACTCACAGTCTTCCATTTAAGAGCAGGTGGTATAACTAGGTCTTTAGAGTAGAGCTTCTCTAAAACACTACTAGCCCACAAGATTATTCACTATAATCTAACTATTTGTGTATATGGCTGAGATATATCTCTAAACTTATAGTAATCTAATAAATCCTCATAGTGTACTGGAATAGTAATTGAAGGCTTAATACTCTTAACTGCTTCAGCAGCCTCCTCAGGTGTAAAGACGCCTTCACCACTAATAGATATTACTAATACATCTACAATTCTACTATTATTAACTAACTCCTCTACGAGCTCTGTGTCACCAGTATAATATAATCTAAGATTAATTGGGAAATTAATATAGAAACCCACATTACTATCACGTGAATGTATATTCGACCACCTACTATAAGCACTAGTAGCTTCAACTAATACATCTCCGAGTTTCACAATATCTCCAGGTTTAATAATAATTCCCATTATTGGCGAGATCAATCGATCAGAGCTAATATTTCGAAGAACATCTTTAAAGCAATGTCTCACGTGGAAATGTGAACAAAGCACATAGTGACATATAGTTCTCTCTAATAAATCACCTGGGTCAATACAATAATAGACTCCATTGTAGAATAATCTAAGCCCAGTAAACCCTAATCTCTCAATTTTAACACCTAGTATATTGAGACTTCTAGGCATATTAATACACTCTCAGCATATTCTAGGAACAAGTTCTCCCCTGGGTGGTTCAACAACGCGTAATCCACCAACAGTTGTTTCAGCTGCAACATAGCCTTTAAATAGCTCTGATTCTCTCACTTCCCCAATAATCCTGGCGTTTTCAAAACCTAATTTTCTAACATATTCTAATACTTCTTCAGCACACGTGGGATTTAAAGCTAATACAGCTACGCCTTCACTAGCTAAATACAATGGATCTACGCCTAAGGATTCAGCATAGCGTTTTACAGGCTCTTTTATTGGTATTTTTGATTCATCAATAACTATTAGTGTACCTGTCTTCATAGCCCACTCATATAATACACCTGCAAGACCTCCACGCGTTGGATCTCTAGCTGCAGTTATACATTCTCTATATTTCTCGATTAGCGGTATCATGAGCTTAGTTAGGGGTTTAACATCACTCTTTAATAGGCCTTTAGAGATCTCTTCTACACTTGATAAACCTAGTTGCATCATTAATATTACAGCTCCATGTTCACCAACATAGTCGCTTACGAGTATTTTATCACCAGGTCTAGGTCTATCTACAATGGGGTTTTCAGCTATACCTATAGCAGTAGTTGTTATCACGATTTTATCGACTTGACCTCTAGGCATAACTTTAAAATCTCCGCCAATAAGTGCAACACCCTCATTTTCGAGAACATTAATCATAGAGTCAACGATTACTTGTAAATCTCTCATTGAAAACCCCTCTTCAACAACAATAGAGTCGAGAATAGCTATAGGCTTAGCACCCATTACTAAGACATCATTAATAGAGCCTACAGCAGCTAATACACCAATATTACCTCCAGGGAAAAACGGTGGATTAACAGTATAACTATCAACAGAGACTACTAAGTGGCCTAATCCAGGTATTGGTATACTAGCACCATCATCGGCTTCATCAAGACCAATACCACTACTTACACGTCTAAAACCAGGTTTTACTTTACTAAAAACAAGCTTCTCAAGAAGTTCACTCATTTCAACGCCTCCAGAACCATGAGCAAGAGTAACATACTCCACGAGGCAACACCACAGAGAACTAAATAATTCGACTAATAAATTCACTTATAACTCGTGATAAGTCCAAGAACATTTTAATACATGATTAAATAATACATTTAAGCAATAATAATATATGAATAATATAATCGAAAACCCCTAATAAGGGGGGTTATATGAGTAAGAAGAAAGAGGAGAAGAAGAAGCCTGAAGCAAAGAAGGAAGAGAAGAAACCTGAGAAGAAGAAATAGTGTTTCTTTAAAATATCTCTAGTAAATTCTAGAAATACAGTATTACGCTTACTAATATTCTTTTTTCTTTATCTACATTCATTCTATTAGTTATGGTCTTTTACTGCTTGTGTTATTTTTCTATGTGTTTCAATGAGTTGTCTATATATTTGTGTTAATTGTATATCTTCGCCGAGGAGTTCTCTAAAGAATTCTACTTGTTCTATTAGTTCTTCCTCTGTGATTTTACTAACAATTACGCCTGCATGTACTATTACTAGTTCTCCGCGTTTAATAATCTGATCTAATATGCCGATAATAACTGTTCTTGGGATGCCATCACCGTAATCTACACTAGCAATCATGTTTTCATAGTCTACATCTAATACTACTGCTGGTGCACCAATACACACTCTACACTACACCTATGTAGCTTTAACTTTACTAGATAACTCTTCTCTAAGTTTAAATAATAATTCTCTAGACCCATATTTAGCCCATATAGCACAAGTACCCTCAATAGACACCATACAAGGTCCTATTGGTCTTTGAGGTGTACAAGTTTTGAGGAATAATGGGCATTGTGTCGGATAAGCTTTACCAAGTACTACTTCAGCGCATCTACAGCCTGGTGGCATATCTTTTAATTCACCTGGTGGTGGCTCTCTAATACCATACTCGTAGAAGGCGTCATAGATCTTATATTTATCTCTTATTCTAAGGCCACTTTTAGGTAAATAGCCGATTCCACGCCACGCGTCATCTATAGTTTCAAATACTTTGTTTATAGATGCTTGAGCCCCAAGATCACCATGCCAAGATACAGCTCTAGTGTACTCTATAGTAGTCTTAGCTTCACCCCTACTTAGTTGCCTTAAAATTTCGAGAATAGATACTAAGACGTCTACAGGCTCAAAACCCGAGACAACTACTGGTATATTGTAGTTTTCAGATACAGGAGTCCACGCTTTAGCGCCAGTAATAGTTGAGACATGTCCTGGTGCAATAACACCCATAATAGGGGGTTCTGTGGGTTTTTCACGTGAGACGTCTAAAGCATAAAACATAGCTGGAGGTGTGAGTTTAACTAATGGTAGAATTTTTAGGTTTCTAGGTAAATGTCCTGTTAATATAATTTGAGCATAACCTGGTGCTACAGTCTCAAAGCCTATGCCCGCAAAAACTGATGGTTTATTGTGGCTCTTAACATCTCTAATAGCTGATAATATATCTGTAACTACTCTTACATCTCCTCCAAGAGATCTACTCTCAGCTAGAGAATAAACATTCTTCACACCCCTAGTAGACCTCAACTTATATACATCACCATAAACATATACCACTACACCCTCAAGAGAGAGCTTTATGAGAACTTCTACGAAATGTGAAGGCGTCACACAAACCGGGCAACCAGGTCCAGCCACGAGCTCTAGATCTCCAGGTACAAGGCTCCTCAATCCATAATGTGTTATAGTCCACTCATGTGTACCACAAAAATCCATAATTTTAAGTCTCTTAACACCCCTACTAGTAAGAAACACCCAGTAATCTCTAATCTTCTCAGTTATAAGCCTAGCTAAATCTCTACTAGAGCCGAGTATTGAGATTAATTTACCTAAATCTACATTACTCACAATAAAACACCATGGATTAATAGGAGAATGTGCGAAGAACCGGGGGGACCCACCCCGGCTCATTCAGCCGTGGGACTTCACGGCGCGTTGCCGGGGCCTCTGACTACTACTTTGTAAATAGATACTTATAAATCTTCTCTTTGAATACTAGGGTTTTAATGTAAGATACTCCTCTTCGATCAGTCTATTTCTCCTTAGACTTAATACTGTGAATTAGTGTATTTAATATTAGAGTATGTGGTTGTTTTTAATGCAATTTAATTATTCGCTTTGTGTGCTTTGTCGTGGTAGGGGTCTTTGTGGCTTAGCTTATTGTCCAGTTATAGCTAAGAGTAGGGCTCTTCTTAAACTTAAACAAGTTTATAGTTCTAATATTATTGATGGTTCTACACCACCCTCGGTTTTTGTTGGTAGAATTGGTTATCCATATGTTAGAGTAGGTCCTTCAACACCACCACTACGTGGTGATACTAGTATATTTGATTTTCCCGAGGCTTGGAGTAGGCTTAGAGTTGAAGATATACTTGAATATAGGTGGAGTCTTATAACAGGCTATAGTGTATTTGATGTTAGAAAACCTGAGAATAGGGTTCTTGAAGAAGTGAGACTTTTAACTCTTAGCTCTAAGCCTGTTGATGTAGAAGTTGTTTTAGAGAAGCGTCCTAAACCAGTGATAGTTTTTAGTGAGTATGAGCCTCCACAGGGTCCTCGTGCACCATTAAACTCGCTGAGAGTACTTGGTAATCCCCAAGTTCCAAGACCTATAGAAAAAGTCTACAGTGACACTGATCTACCCGCGGTTGAAGCAGTCCTCTACCTCTACGAGTCTAATATTCCAGTTTCACATATACAGAAGGTTTTTAGTGTAGGTGTTCTTGGATTAAAAGGTCAACGTAGACTAGTACCTACTAGGTGGAGTATTACAGCTGTAGATAGTATTGTGTGTAAGGCGTTGATAAGAGAGATCAAGGATTATGAGCCCTTAAACGAGATCCTGGTATATGAGTATAGAATACATGATAATCTCTTCACAGCAATACTCTACCCTGCAAAGTGGAGTTATGAGTGGATTGAAGCTTGGTGGCCTGGTTCAACTTGGAATCCCAGAGGATTTAGAGTTGTAGTTGAGGGTAGTTATGAAGACTATTTTGGTAGGACAACATATCCTGAAATAGGTGGTTGTTACTACGCTAGTATGCTTGCTACACTAGAACATTTGAGAAATCTTAAAAGACAAGCTACAGCTATATTACTCAGAGAGATCTATCCTGGCTTCAATATACCTATTGGCGTGTGGTTTGTAAGAGAGTCTTGTAGAGCTATGTTTAAAAATGGTCCTGTGTTGAAAACTAGTAGTTTGAGAGATGTCTGTGAACTCTTAGATAAGACTACTAGACTAGGCTGTAGCAAGTGGTTTAATTCCTCTAGGTTAATTAAGCGTTTAACTTCAACTAGGCGTATTGAGGGGTTTTTGAGGAGAGATTAGTGGTTAATTTTAGGTCTTTTAGAATTTACATGACCAGTGTGAAGACTGCTCTCTCTGAGACTGGTTTACCAGATATTAAATATGCTTTAAACCCCTATATCGGCTGTTCTCATGGCTGTATATATTGTTATGCTAGACTTTATACTCGAGATAAGAGGGTTTCTGAAAACTGGGGTAATGTAGTTGTTATAAAATATAATTTACCACAAGTACTTGAGAGAGAAGTTAATAGTAGGATTCGTGGTGTTGTTGGTGTTGGAACTATTACAGATCCTTATCAACCAGTAGAAGTATATTATAAAGTAACATTGAAGTCTCTACGAGTATTATTAAAAGCAGGATTTCCAATTAGTATTCAAACAAAAAATCCCCTGATACTTAGAGATGTAGAGTTATTAGTTAAATATAGAGAACTAGTTGATGTGGGTTTTACAATAACTACACTTAGCTATGAGAAAGCGAGATTTATAGAGCCAAATGCGCCGCCACCACGTTCACGCCTAGAAGCAGTTAAGAGGCTTAGTAATATGGGTTTAAAAACGTGGATTTTTTATGGGCCAATAATACCTAGTTTAAATGATGATAATGAGACTATTATGCAAATAGTAAAACTCGCAGCTGAGACTAATTCAACACTATACTATGATCCACTACATGTAAAATCCTTTATGAAAACACAAAGTCACACACTCTATAGACACGTGTTTAAAGTAACACGCGAGTGGAGAGCTAGTATAGAGAGTAATATACTTGAAAAATGCAGTGAGTATGGAGTTAAATGTAAACCAGGATTTACAGGGGATATTGCTTTGTGATTAATTACAGAAATAGTTTTCGATATGGGGAAATATGATCTACACGCTTATGTTTAATAATGAGTAGAGTATATGTTAAGTTGGTGATGAAAGGGGTTATCTGAGTTTAATGAAGAATAAACAGTCAGCTGATCTATATGTCTAATTTACCTATTAGAAAAATAAGCTTAAATGGTGGAGTTCTCTACGTGAATGTTGTTGGTTCTGTTAATAATGTTTTTGTGGATAGAGTTATATCTATGCTCATAGAGGCTTATCGTGTTTTAGGTGAGATTCCTGAGCTTGTGGAGCTTTACATATATGAGTTTAGTGATGTTAAGAGAAATGTTCTTTTAAGTGAAGCACTAGAATTGGGTATTAGTGTTCTAGGTGATTACCCAGTATCTCATGATGCTTGGATGAGTTGGCCACGTATACATGTTGACTATGAGAAGTGCCGAGATCTATTGGAGAATTATTTTAAAGCACTATTATATCATGAAGTCGTACACAGTATTCTACACGGGTCTCTAATTAGTTATATTGTAAACACTAGTAACGTGAACTTAGGGGCAATAAGGATAGATCCATTAGAAGTAGTCTATTTAGCTAGTGTCATAGTTAAAGATATTGAAGTTCACAAATATCTCGCTGAGAAAGGATTATTAAGTATTCTCAGAGACTACTACGAGTACACTAAGAGTAATTTAAGAGAAATCCAATGCGATGATCTAAGAGGACTATTAGAATTAGCAAAACTAATATCTCCATGTATACTCATAAACTGTGAACTCTCAACCCGAGATCTCCATAATACATGCCAAGAAAAATACTTAAAACTACTCAAAACACTATGTGAAGTTAAAACTATACAAGGAGATTTAAACTCAAAAATACAAAAACTAATAGAGAAAACAATAACAATATACACAACACCATAAGCTATTCAAATATACAGAGAAAAGGGCCCGTCGCCTAGCTAGGATAGGGCGCCGGCCTCCGGAGCCGGAGGTCCCGGGTTCAAATCCCGGCGGGCCCGC
>JAJHQS010000011.1 GCA_020833225.1 Desulfurococcaceae archaeon | reverse complement strand
TATCAGAACAGGTATACCTGTGGGTTCTGTTGTAGCAACCATATGAATCACCTATTTATAGCCATGTAGTCTAGATAAAAAGGCTTCTATATAAATATTATTTCAACAATTAAATAAAGATCCATTAGAGACCTTCTAGTATTTTATAGTTAAAAGCTTACTTTACTTCCACCTCTTATAGATTAAATTTAAATTATACATGAAAAACAGGGGCTAGTTTTCTCAGTCCTTCTCTTTCTACTTTAAATAAACGTGTGGAAAAGAAAAATTAGGTACTTTTAACTATCTATTTAATAGTGATTTAGCAACGGTGATGATATCTTGACGAGAAGTGCTGAGAGAGAGAGTTATATGATTGGAAGTAGTGATCTCGACGAAAACGACTTATTGAAAATAGCAAAAACTATAATTGCGAGAATTTATGGTAAGAGTTCAAATGACCTTCTAAGCTATCTCATAGAAAATGGATACATAGCTGAGGAGACCCTTTCACAAGACACAGGCATAAAGTCTAATGAGGGTCGTAAAATCCTGCAGTATCTTAGCGATGAAGCTATTGTAGTCCCCGATAAGGTGAGAATTGATGGAAGTGTTTTACATGTTTGGAGGTTAAATAAATCAGCTTTATTGGCGTTTGTAGCTAAGAAATTAAAAAAAACTAAAGAGAAATTAGAGTTGCGAATGAAGTATGAAGCAGAAAATACAGTTTATGAGTGTCCCCAGTGCAAAAGGACATATACACTTGAAGTAGCATTTGTAAACGACTTTCACTGCCAGTATGACGGATCTTTACTTATTGAAGAGACTAATAAAGATATACGTATTAAAACACTTAAAGAGGCTATAGAGAGAGTAGAGTATCTCGTAAAGAGAGTAGAGCAAACGCGGTATTAATATGTCTACATTTAAATTCATAGATCTATTTTGTGGAGCAGGTGGTTTTTCACTAGGATTTTATTTAACGGGTAAATTTGAGCCTATTTTAGCTATTGACAATTTTAAACCCGCTGCTGAAACATATAAAGTGAATTTTCCAAGTACTATGGTACTTGTTGAAGACATCCGAGATCTTTGTGAAGCCGATCTATACAATTTCGTGAAACCGGATGAGATAGATCTAATAATTGGAAGCCCTCCTTGTGAGCCATTTACAGGTGCTAATCCTAATAGATTACGTAACCCTGTTGATAGGCTCTATGTTGATCCTCAAGGACAATTAGTACTGCATTTTATAAGAATAGTTGGTTTTTATAGACCACGAGTATTCATCATGGAGAATGTTCCTGCAATTATAGATAATGGTTTACGAGAAGCTTTAATATACGAGTTTAAGAGAATAGGATATAAACAAATATTTTTCAATATACTTAATGCTGAACACTATGAAACCCCAAGTAAAAGAAGAAGAGTCTTTATATCTAATATACTATTAAATCCACCTAAAGCCCAAAGAAAAATTATTGTGGGTGAGGTGTTAAGAGATCTTCCGCCTCCAACACCACTTATACCTAATCACGACCCTCCACCAGAGTTTCCTTGGAGAAAACTACGTAGAGTTGTTCGTAAGAAGTGGGGTGAAGCTCTCATATATTTTCAAGGAGCAGAAAGCGCCATACCGAATTTGATTAGACTAGATCCTAATGATATTGCACCAACTGTTATGGGGTCTTCTAGATTTATTCACCCTTTTGAAAATAGACTTCTAACTGTGCGAGAACAGGCTAGATTAATGGGTTTCCCTGACACTTTTATTTTTATAGGAGGCCGGGACACACAATATAATATGGTAGGAGAGGCTGTGCCTGTACCTTTAGCAAAGGCTATTGCTCTCTATACATATGAAGTGCTTAAATCAGGTGATGGGTTATGGGATCTCTCTACATAGCACTCTATGCACCAAGCAGTGTTCAGAAGCTCTTAGAGTTCTTGAAGACTATATATGCTGTTCCCGGACTAATACCAGTTATTATAAAACCCTATGGTGCCGCTGCACAAGTAGGAGTGCCAGAGGCATATAAGATATCATATAAACTTAGTAAACCACTAGTAATCCTACCCGAAATAAGAGACCTAATAGACGTGTTAGCATGTAACTACGTATATTATTTTGATGAAAGTGGTGTTTTAACCAGCTTAGACAGTATTATTTCAAGTAGTGAGAAAAAAGCTGTTATAATATCCTCGGGTGAACAAGAACCTTCTCCAAAAGAAATTAGCAATATTAACGTCGTATGGCCTAGTGAAATACCTCGTGGTGTGCCTTCACTCGCTATTGCTGGAATACTGGTTTATGAATTAGTAAAGGGTTGTAAAATTAAGAATTAAAAGTGAGATGAAAAGGTAATTTTAAGTAGCTAGTAGGTGATATATGTGAGTTTTAGACTACGTACTTTTGTTACCCCGATTACTAGAGAGATTGTTAAAGATAAATATGATGTAATTATAGTAGGTGGAGGTCCAGCAGGGTTAACTGCTGCACTTTACTGTGCAAGATACGGTCTTGACGTCGTTATCATTACTAAAACTATTGGAGGACTAGTTGCTGAGGCCCCATTAGTAGATGATTACTTGGGTCTTCCCGAGATCTCGGGGAACGATCTCGTGGAGAGGTTTACAAAACATGTAAAGAAATATAATGTTCCAATAGTAATAGATGAGGTGTTAGATGTATTTAAGCGAGAACCTGGGGACTTATATTGGTGTGTTAAACTTAAAAATATCGGTAGTATTCTTTGCTCTTATGCCATTATACTCGCTGTTGGAAGCGAAAAGCGAAAACTAGGCGTACCTGGTGAGAATGAGTTTTTAGGTAAAGGCGTCTCCTATTGTGCTATTTGTGATGGACCATTATATAGAGGTAAAGATGTCGCCGTAATTGGTGGTGGAAACTCTGCATTTACATCGGCACTATTTCTAGCTAACTTAGCAAATAAAGTATACTTAATACACAGAAGAAGCTCGTTCAGAGCTTTTAAAGTCTATGTTGACGCCGCTATGAATAATCCTAAAATAGAAATTCTAACGGATACTGTTGTAAAAGAGATTATTGGCAAAGAAGTTGTTGAAGGAGTTAAAATTATAAATTTAAAGACAAATGAGGAGAGTTTTTTAAGAGTGAGCGGTATTTTCGTGGAAATAGGCTTAAATCCACCAACAGACTTCTTCAAAAAAATAGGTATTAAAGTTGATGAAGAAGGACGTGCAGTAGTCAACATTGATAAGTCAACGTCTCTCCCAGGGATATATGTCGTGGGAGATGCTGCTGGAGGTCCTTATAAATATAAATTAGAACAGATAATAACGGCAGCAGCTGACGGCGCTATTGCAGCTGACGCTGTTAGTAAGTATGTTGCACTGCTTAAACCAACTATCCAAAAGAAATGAGGAATAACTATTAAGCCGCGATGAAAGAATTTAAACCCTGTAAGATAAGACTATAGTATAGTAGCGGGCCCGTAGCTCAGCCAGGTAGAGCGCCCGGCTCATAACCGGGTGGTCCGGGGTTCAAATCCCCGCGGGCCCATTTTCTCATGTTCCATACTTCCATGATCGAACATATTCTTGTTGCTGTTTTGTAAGAGTGTCTATTTCAATATTCATAGCTTTTAATTTGAGTCTTGCAACCATTTCATCTAGTTCTAGTGGTAGTCTTAATACTTTAACTGGTAGTTTATCTCTATTTTCAACTATGTACTTAACTGCTAAAAACTGATTAGCAAAGCTCATATCCATGACCTCACTTGGATGCCCCTCAGCTGCGACTAAATTTACAAGTCTACCCTCAGCTAGAAGATAAAGCCGTCTCCCATTTCTCAATTTATATTCAGTAACATATGGTAGAATTTCTTTCTTCTCCACAGCAAGCTCCTCGAGGTCTGGTATCCAGATCTCTACGTTGAAGTGACCTGCATTTGCTAAGAGTGCTCCATCTTTCATTCTCTCGAAGTGCTCTCTCCTAATAACTGCAATATTACCTGTAGCTGTAATAAACACATCTCCTATTTCACTAGCTTTTATCATTGACATAACTTCAAATCCATCATAGAGAGCCTCTAGAGCTTTAATTGGATTTACCTCAGTGATTATAACGCGCCTCGCACCCATACCTCGCACTCTCATAGCGATACCTCTACCAACCCATCCATAACCAGCAACTACGACGATTTTTCCAGCTAATAGGATGTTTGTAGCCCTCAGGATACCGTCGATGGTGCTTTGACCAGTACCATATCTATTATCAAATAAGTACTTTGTGTAAGAGTCATTTACAGCTATTACAGGGTATTTTAGTAAGTTCTCCGCTTCAAGAGCCCTCAGCCTGTTTACGCCTGTAGTTGTCTCTTCGGTTCCACCATAAATCTTACCAGCTAAGTCAACGTATTCTTCGTGTAGGAGAACGTGAAGATCTCCTCCATCATCAATAACGACGTGAGGCTCGCTCTCAGCGACTCTCTTAATACACCAATAATATTCGTCTTTAGTTTGTCCTCTCCAAGCATATACATGAATACCGCGCTTAACAAGGGCTGCTGCAACATCGTCCTGTGTTGAGAGAGGATTACTAGCAGCAAGAAAGACCTCTGCACCAGCACTTCTAAGTACTGATACTAATACAGCTGTTTCTTTAGTAACATGAAGTACAGCTCCTACTCTAATACCTATAAGAGGCTTAGATTCAGAAAACATATCTCGGAGAAGCATTAACACCGGCATGTTAACCTCAGCCCATTTAATTTTAAGTTCCCCCTGCTCAGCAAGCGCTAGATCTTTGACCTTAAAATTCAAAATTATACACCTACTCAATTCAAGAATACCTAAGTATTCAGAGAAATTTAACTCTTCCTACTTCATATAATTATATTCTCGTGAAAACTCTCAAAGAAATAGAGGCTTACTCAGTGGAATTCAGACCCGCGAGTTTTCGGCACGGTGTAAAATCTCTACATCGGTGGTTTTCATCATCAATATCCACCCTAGTTATTTGGTGAGTAACTTATAAATAGGTTTTTATTATAAAATCCTGGCTTAGGGTGCTTTTAATGGGGAAAGTTAGAACTAAGTTAATTAAGAGGGTTGCGAGATCTTTGCTTGAGAAATACCCTAACTTATTTACGAGAAACTTTCAGCATAATAAACTAGTGGTTTCTAAGCTGGCTACAATACCCTCAAAGAAATTGAGAAATCAGATTGCAGGCTATATAACACACTTGATGTCAATTTCTCAGAGAGCTAAAGAGGTTTTTACTAAAGAGGTAAGTGAAGAGGTTAAGAGTTAAAATTGCTAGAGTTACTCCTCCAAGAGGACCATTTAAAATTACACATTAAGTGGCGAGAAGCACCAATTAAGATTAAAGCATATATATACGTCTGTGAGAAGTTATGTAAAACTCTCAACGAGGAGTTAGAGGCCCGCAATATTGAGAGCACACTTCCACAAACAATTATGCCAGAAACCATTACCTTTAGTATTCACCAAATAGTACAGGGCATACTTCACTATGCAATCTACGCTTCAAAACAAAGTAGAATTAAAAATAAAGGATTGTTATTAGCAACTATGATTACCGGGATTAATCAACTAAGCGAGCTTATCCAGATACTCACTAATTATTTTCAATATAGCCACCAGTATTACCTAGTAGGAGTAGAATATAAACCAGTTAATCTACATAAATGTAATACTCTTAAATCAGGAGACCTCTTAAAGAAGATACCTTTAATGAGTAGCTTAGTAAAAAATGCCTATATAGTCCTCTCATTATTCTAGCTCTCACCACTCTTCTTCTTCCCACTCCTCTTCCCACTCTTCTTCCTCCCACTCTTCTTCCCATTCTTCTTCAAGTAGCCACTTCATGATTAAATCTCCCCTATTCCAATTATCTCTTTAAAAAATAAGAATTTAAAAGATGTAGAGAAAGTTGTATGAGACCTTTACATCGACGATGGGTATTTTTCTGTAAGTTCTAGAATTAGATAATGCGTGTTTCTTTAGTTAAGCCGCCGGCGGGATTTGAACCCGCGCCCACCGGCTCTCTCGACTCCGGTATTCTTCTAACCATACGAGGCCGGCGCTCTACCAGGCTGAGCTACGGCGGCCTCTAAAAACACTTTATTTTAAGGTTTTTTATGAGTTTTTCTCTTTAAGTGCTTTAATAGAGTTAAAAGCCATTTCCCTCATTATGTTATAGGGGTCTTTGGCTTTAACTATAGCTGATGCTACGAGAACACCTATTGTTCCAAGTCTTATAGCTATATATACATCTTCCCCTGTAGATATCCCTGCACCTGTTAATATCTTTACTCGTTTATTTACTCTACTAATAAGTGACACACTTCTAGTTATAACTTCTGGTTTAGCTTTACTTACACTTATACCAGTACCTATGAGTTCAGGTGGTTCAATAGCAATCATGTCCGGCTCTAGGAGGGCTATAGAAGCCCCTATCTCAGGTTCATCACTGCAAACTAAAACCTCTAATCCCAAGTTTTTTGCTTTTTTAATTAAGTAAAATATCTCACTTAATTTTAACCTGTGTTCACTGTGATTTAAAATAACACCATTAACGCCCAGATCTTTGAGCCCCTCTAAAGGTATAAAACCCGTTATTGCACCAGGTTCTAGTGGATCTGCGTGTTGAGCAAAGACTTTAACGCCTGATCCCTCAACTTCCCTAATAACTCTATAAAGTTCTGTGAATGGAGGAGCTAATATTATTTCTACATCACTTAGCTCTTCTTTAACCTTAACAGCTGCTTTTGCAATATTTAGAGCATAAATACCAAAACTTTGAGGATAATATGCTTTAAAATTAATAGCTAATATAGGCTTAACCGCATGCATCAAAAACACCTTTAAAAAGTTAACTAAAAATTATTATCCAGAAAGCATTTCACTATGTTTCTTAATCACTTTAACCTCTTCTGTTTTCACAAATCGATCTTTTAACCTCTCAAGTACATCTGGAAGTGTTGTATACTCCATTTCCTCAGGTCCAAGTCTATGTGGCATGAATGGCCCATGACGCCTAATATACTCAGCTACTACTTGAGCTAACCTCCTCGTCTCGTCAAACGCAACATCGTCAAAGAGGTCTACTGGACCAATTAATCTACCCTTACTAATATTCCAGCCGAGAGCTATTATTCTTGGTGGACCATCAAACCTAGTAACTTTAGCATATCTCGCTGGCACGGGCATTAGTGGACCATAATGACTGCCCCTCATCCACCCAGCTACGAGATGTGGAAATGTAAATGCCTCTAAAACCTCGCCAACTGCTGGTAGTCCATGTTGAGTTCTCACAATAGCTACTGGGTCATCTTTACCCACATATCTGCCTGCAATTAAATTCAATCTCTCTACACTAACAACAGCCGCTAATAAGTTATCGCTTTTCCTATAAACTCTCCTAATAATATACCTGCCTGTAGTTCCAATAAGAGCCAATATATCGTACATTTCCTCAGGAGATCTTAACAGAACGCTCTTACCTTCTTGAACATCATAAACTTCAAAAATAAAGCCACCATGCATTTTCGGATCTATCACAAGACCTGCTGTATTAAAGGGATCCGCAAAAACCCTGAAGAGTGGCAGGTTAAAAGCTCCAGGTTCAGTCTTATCAGCGTGAAATGTTATAACAGGCTCTGAAGGCCTCTCCTCCATCTCCAGCTCAGCTACTCCAGGACCCATACCTCTCACATTACCTGAAAACGCCTCTGAGAGCAGATCTTGGCCTGCTGCATATAGTTTTAATTCACGTGCAACTTTAGCTGCCGCCTGAAATGCATTCCACGCTAATCCATGTATCTCGGCGTGATCAGGCCCTTTAGTATGAGTCATAATTAACTGTAAATCATCACCTACGTGGGTAACATAGAAATCTATTATAACACCTTTCTGCTTAGCTTCAGCTAGAATTTTCGTGGCAGCTGCAAGTTGGTCAGGGTGCACAACATGATGACCCGCAATACTCCCAACATCTGCTTTTATCACTGACAAGGTAACTTTCTCAGCCATATACCCCACCATTTCTAAAGACCAATAAAGGGTTAAATAAACGTGAATTTTCTATTATTAATATTTTTTAAATAAACTACTACACCTCGTAATATATGCCTTTCTGTCTCTGCTCCCTATCTAGAACAGATCCAGGCTTATTTATCCTCGGCCTTCCGGAACCAGGATCTCTCCGCACTGTTATATCAAGGTATTTTAAAAGCTCATTTAATCCTCTCTGTGGATCTAGGGGTTGAGACGCTTCTCCACTGACTGAGGGCTCGCCCCAAAAGACTATTATTCTATCACTAACAAACGTCTCTAACATTAAGTCGTGTTCTACAACAATAGCTGTCTTATTCTTCTCCCCGACAATCCTTCTAATAACCCTCGCTACTGTTATCCTCTCTTCAACATCTAAATACGCTGAGGGTTCATCTAGAAAATAAACATCTGCTTCTTGAGCAAGTGTTACTGCCACAGCTACCTTCTGTAACTCACCACCACTCAAATCTCTAATGTTTCTCTCAAGGAGCTTATTAATTCTAAGTCTCTTAACGAGCTCCATGTATAACCACGATGTGGGATCTACCGCTAGCTGTGACGCTCTTTTTAAATTAGCTATAACAGTTTCTTCACTGAATATTGCTGGTGAAACTTCTTGTGGTTTAATCGCTATATTCCCTGGCTTAATAAGAACTTCTCCAGATACTGGTTTAAGCTCGCCACTGAGTATTTTCAGAAACGTTGTTTTACCTATGCCATTTGGTCCAACAAAGCTTACAACTTCCCCACTATAAGCCTTACCCTCAGCTACTACTAGTTTAAATCCTGAGGAAGGATATGTAAACTCTATATTACTCCACTCTAAAATAGGGTATTTTTGCTCCTCCACAGGCTTTTCTTTAGTAGAGATCTTAAATTTCACTTCTTCTTCACGTATAAGCATATTCTCTGCTGGTAAATAACCTGCAAGATAGTGATTTATTCCTGCCCTAGTAGAATACGGTTTTGAGGATATACCATAAACTCCTGGTTCACCATACATTATCACAACATAATCTGATATATAATCTAAGATCATTAAGTCATGCTCAACTACAACAACATAGTTCTCTTCCGGATTTGTAAACTCCATAATAGTTCTAGCTACACGTAACCTCTCTCTGATGTCTAAGTAACTACATGGCTCATCAAAGAAGTATGCATTTGCATTTTTAGATAATACCACTGCTATTAAAAATTTCTGTAACTCTCCACCACTAAGCTCACTAATACTCCTATTTAAAATATTTTCAAGATTTAAAGCCTTAATGAGATCGCCAGAAACACCTCTCTCGTCTACTCTCTTTAATAGCTCATTCACAGTACCCTTAAGAATTCTTCGTGCTGCTTCAATATACTGCGGTTTAACAACAGCTTTAATTTCGTTGTTAGCTAATTTTGACAAATATGCTTGAAGCTCCGTCCCGCGAAAAGTTCTTATAACCTCATCCCAGTCAGGTGGATTATTATATTTTCCAAGATTAGGCTTAAGTTGACCTGATAATATCTTTATACTCGTAGACTTACCCGATCCATTACGTCCAATAATACCTAATACATATCCGATTTTAGGAGTTGGTAAATTGTATAGTTTAAACATATTTTCTCCATAGCGGTGAATTAAAACCTTCTCTAATTCATCTGGCAGATTAACTATTGATATTGCGTTAAAGGGACATTTCTTAACACATATACCACAACCGACACATATATCTTCAAATATGACAACTCTACTCTTATCCTCTACAAGATCAATTGCTTTTTTCTTTTTACTCTTATTAATTGGACAAAACCTAATACACTCAAGATTACACTTACTTGGCTTACAATAATCTCTATCTATAACAGCTACTCTAACCATAAGCACACCTACTACTTTTAGAAGAAATATTTTAGTTTAATTAGAAAATATTAAAACCCTTAAGAGTAGAATAAGAAACATGAATGATGTTTGGTGACGGCTCTGAGTGATGAAGAGTTATCTCCTCTCATCTGACTACTCTGATTCTTGTTCTTCTGTTTCACTACGCTCAAACTCCTCGAGAAAAATCTCATAATACTCACGTAGCATCTCGCGATCTTCGGGAGAAAGCTTTGTATCTCGAGCCTCACTAGTAGTTGCTGTTAAGACACGTTTACTAGACTCTACCTGGTGTTTAATGTCATATTTTCTGGATCCTTCACTTTTTACTTCATAACCACACTTACTACACTTTAAGTATACAGCCCCCTCTTTTCTAGTAGGCACCATTATTGAACCACACTTCGGACAAAACACTACCATTATAACACCGCAATACACTACTTCAAAATCTGCATTAGAGACTTATAAGCGCTATTAACACAAAACCTTCTAGCGCTTTATGAAGTTTTATTTTAATTAGAAGAGGTTAAAGGGGCGCCCGATCTCAGCTCAGAGCGGCTGCGAGGCCTCGCGGACCTCACGGCCGCCCTGACGTGGCCGGCTTAACTTCCGGGTTCGAAATGAGACCGGGTGTTGCCCGGCCACTATGGCCGAGTCGGGCGCCTTTCTCATATATTACATTTTTGGTTTTTAAATTCTTACTTCTACGCCGTAAATGCCTTTAATTTTCATTTTTCCGCCACATCTAGGACAAGTATCTTTTATTAAACCTATGAAATCCCCTGGTTCAAAATCTTTTTCAATAACATATCTACAGTTTAGACATATTAATGCTTCTCTTGTAACATACGTTGATTCTTTCTCTCTTCTCTTCTTGATATATGATTCATAGATCATGTAGAGTACCAGTAGTATAAGTAGTGCCAATAAAAATACTTCGGTGTAGTTGTCCACATAGATCACCGCTACTAGAGACCATGCTCCCCATAGTGGGGAGGTGTTTTAGGCTTATAAATCTTTAATCTTCTATCAAAGTTGAGTAGAGATTAGACTATGGAGTATTTATTATTTATAGTGAGATGTATTATCCCGGTATTCCCATGGTGTTGCCTATACCTGCAATTATTATTGTAGAGCCTTTAGTCGTAGACTCCTCTATTATTCTATCAATATATGATACCGCTGCTTCACAGGACTCATAGATCTTTTTTCTTATTACTGTTAAGGCTTCTCTTAAATCCATCTTAATAACCAAGGCTCTAAGTGGAATATTATATTTAGATGCTGCCCTCTCTATCGCTATTTTCTCTGGTCCAGGATCGCCTATAGCCGCACCTACACCTTCAGCTATTGATCCACTGTCTTCTCCCTCTAATTTTAGAGCTGCATCAATTGTCAAGATCAGGTTTACATTGCCGTTAAGCTCTTCAACAATTCTATTAATAACAGCACCAGGGTGTCCTACATTACTGCCAGGACCCTCTGCTTTAACGATAATGAGTTTTCTATCCTTATATACAGCTTCGAGTACACTAGTATCGTCAATAACTCTCTTAGACGTCACATTACACTTCTCAGCTAACATATACGCTACAAGTGGACCTACACCGTCACCAATAGGTTTACCATACATAAATGCATCTAGAGCTTCGTGATATATTTTAGTTATTTTGAGAATTTGTGGCATTAAATATGTAAGTTGCATTATTAATATATAATTCTCCTCTCTCTCACCTTGTATAATATAATGTCTTACTATTTTGTATATTAAACCAATTGCTGCAACAATAGATATAGTTGATTCAACTAAACTACGCTCATTTTTACCAATATTAGGAAGAGCCTCCTCAACGAGTTTTTTAATAGAGTTCTCTGTTAGTCTAAGTAAATGATCCATTCGCTTAATAATATCTGTAGGCTCTATGCTAACTGGTTCAATAGTAAAGAAGTCTAATAGTCTTGTAAGTAGTACTTCAGATGTCGCGAGACCCATATTACGTAACATATTTTTTACTCTAATTTTATCCTCCTCAAATATGCTCTTTATAGTGTTAAGTCTTATCTTAATATTTAAAATCCATAATTTCAATTGTATGCGTTGATATAAACCTGTAATGATTAATATAAATATTATAAGCCAAGCCACTTGTAGCAATGTGGAGAGATCTGTGCTACTCACAGATTTGGTCACCACTATTATTTAAGATTTAAACTATTAAGAAAGTTTTGTGGACCGGCCGGGATTTGAACCCGGGACCTCCGCCTCTCTTCGATCCTCGGTGACTCCTGAGACCGTGCAAGGGCGGCGCTCTTCCAGGCTGAGCTACCGGCCCACCACTATACACATTGACTACTATTAGGGGTTTAAAAATAACCATAGTATTTTACCTAGTAATTCTTGCTTTCTCTAGGTCTTCAAGAAGTTTAACAGTCTCTTTACTAGAGAAAAGCTTTATCTTAATATTCTCTAACATTTTTATAAGGGCCTCTGCGGTCGCATTCTTTAAGTCAAGTGGGTGTATTTTCCCCTGTAAATAAGCTTCTTCAAGCTCACTTATAGTATATATATCTACTGGTCCACCATATTGGCTAGGTCTTTCAATATGTAATATAAATCCTGGCTGTTGAAAAAGCAAGTATTTATTTATCTCAATCACAGGGTTAAATTCTAAAACTCGAGGAGGACAATAAGCTGATAATATCTTGTTTCTCACAGCTTCTGGAGAATCATGAATAAATATAGCTGTCTCCGGCTTACTCTTACTCATTTTAAACTCAGAGGTGACATCATCTATTTCGATTTCACCAGATTGCATTGTTTTTTTCAAGGGGCCTCTAATACTAGTTATTATAGGAGTGTGTATTGCTACTGGTTTCTTAAATTTAAGTTTCTCGGCAAGATCTCTGGCTAACATGTGTGCTTTCCTCTGATCTATACCTCCTAACGCTATGTCTAAATCTAAGTAAAATATATCTGTTACTTGCATCAGCGGATATATTAACTTTGAGAAGTCATATTCAGCTTCACTAGTAGTTCTCCCCATAATAGTAAGTGCACGTTTAACTCTAGCAAGAGTTGTGTTCTTAGCAAGCCTCAATAATATACCCCAATACTCTTTTGAGTCAACAAGCTCTTCTGCATCAACATATTTAACGCTTGTTTCAGGCACACCTACAGCCTCAAGCACTCTCCTAGTAAATCTTGCTGCCTTCCTAATAAGATCAATATCGCCTCCCAACTTGTCATTAATATAAGCATGCCATGTAGCCTCGAGAATATAAAATTCTACACCTAGATCTATAAGATCTCTAACTTTAAACATCCATACAAGCCAGCCAATATGAATAAGCCCACTCGGCTCAAAGCCAATATAACCTCTAATTTTCTCCCTCTCTATTAAGAGCTTTACGAGCTCCTCTTTAGTTACAACTTCAATTGTATTGCGAACAACTATATCTATTTTCTTCTCAACATCCATTCACAAACATCCCTAGAGAGACTTAAGAAACTTTAAAGAAAAATCTAACTAATATAGTCAACATTTAAACATTATTATTAAAACCGTTACGGATATATATAAGTTTCTCCAGGCTTTAATACCACAACTTTAACAGTCATATACTCTTCTACTAATTTTTTGAACACTAGAGGATCCGCTTGTATCACTGGAAAGGTATTATAATGCATTGGTATCACTATTTTTGGCTTAATTAACTCTACTGCCTTTACAGCTTCACGAATACCCATGGTGAAGTGTCCACCTATAGGTAACATTGCCACATCCGGCTTATAGAGCTCCCCTATAAATGACATTTCACTAAAGAGCCCCGTATCCCCTGCATGATAAAAGCTTAAGTCAAGTCCTCTCACTATAAAACCAACTGGAACACCACGATTACTACTATGCGTTGCTGGAGTAAGCACTATTTCTAGATCTGGTATTTTGAGGGCCCCACCAATATTACCTCCTATACCCTTAACTCCCTCTTCTTCCGCATATAATGCGACCTCGTATATTCCTACTATAGTTGCATTAGTCATTTTTGCAAGTTTCACGGCATCTCCGATATGATCTTCATGATCATGTGTAATGAGAATATAATCAAGCTTCCTATTCTCATAGTCACTCAATTTAATAGGGCTAAGAGGATTCTCAACCCATGGATCTATTACTATTGTTTTAATAGATCCGTCAAGTCCTGTAAGAGTTACCTCAAAAAAACTATGACCTAAATACTTTATTACACCCATATATTCTCACCATAATATGAGTTTTATAAAGCATAGTTAATTAAATGTTTTACTGGCGATCGTTTTTGAGCTCTCTCAGTGAAGAAGCTATTGAGAAACTTATTAAGGCGGGAAAAATAGCTAGAGAAGTTACTACACTAGCCGCTAAACTAGTAAAACCTGGAATGCGTATTAGCGAGATAGCTACTACTATAGAGAATTATATTAAAAAACTCGGTGGAAAACCCGCATTCCCTGTAAATATAGGTATAAATTATGTTGCAGCTCACTACACCCCCCTCTACAATGATCCCCTATTAATACCAGATCAAGGTGTTGTTAAGATAGACTTAGGTGTTCATATAGACGGTTACATAGCCGACACAGCTATTTCAGTGGCATTAAGTCCAGCATACGAGGGATTAGTTGAGGCTGCTCGTGTTGCACTTGAAAACGCCCTTAAAATGATACGTCCTGGTATTAGAGCTGTTGAAATAGGTAGAGTTATTGAGTCCTCTATAAAGAGTTATGGATTTAATCCAATTAAAAATCTCAGTGGACATAGTATTGACAGATATATTATACATAGTGGTATAACAATACCAAATTATGGTGACATCTTAGCTAGACATAGACTTTTAGAAGGTGTATATGCTATTGAGCCCTTTGCTACAAATGGCTCTGGATTTGTAAAAGAGCTAGATATTACCACTATTTATGCATTAAGACGAGATAAAATTAAATTGAAAAATAATATAAGTAAACTCTATGAGAGAATATATAAAGATAGATTAACACTCCCTTTTACACTTAGATGGTATGTCACTAATATTGAAGAATATTATACATACTTAGAACTATTGAAACACCTAGAGAAAGAAAAACTACTTATAAAATACCCTGTTCTAGTTGAAAAAACAAATGGTTATGTATCACAATTTGAACACACGATTATTATTACCAGGAGAGACGTTATAGTAACAACCTCTTAAATCAATCTACTATAAATAATTTCAAGAGTTATTTCAATAAATTATTAAAAATAGAGGTTACTTCACTCTCTCCTCAACAACTATCATTGTTACAGTTGTTCTTATATCAGGTAACTTCCTGATCTTGTTTGTGACAATGTCTCTTATTTTCTCTAAAGCGTCTGCTTCTACTTTTACAACAATGTCATATGTACCATAGACTATATATGCCTCTTTAACTTCAGGTATTTTTAATAAATCTTCCATAACTCTAGTCTCAGCTCCAATTTCTGTTTGAACTAAAACTATTGCAGATGCTTTACCCCTAGACATATATTCCCCCTATAAGTATATTTAGCTCACTGGGTATAAATAGTTTATAAAGTGAATCCCTCTTGAGAATTAAGATCTATGCTATGTTATTTTATGAAGATGATCCAGTTAAAAATACCGCGTTGAAGATGATTAGAGCAGGTATAGCCATGAGAGTTTCTAGGCGCACATTGAAACACTCACTACTAATACTAAATCCATATAGTTTAGAATATCTTGGTCCTTGGCATCGAGATATAGTTGAGAAATATGGGTTACTCGTAGTTGATGCTAGTTGGCATAAACTAAGTCCATCTAAATTTAGAAGCCTAAAAGGTACACATGTAAAGCTTCCACCACTTATACCTGGAAATCCCATTAACTATGGAAAAACCTGCATATTATCAAGTATTGAGGCTGTTGCAGCAGCATTATTTATACTTGGCTTTAAAAGCGAATATGAGAAGCTCTTGGGACTTTACAAGTGGATGAAAACCTTTAATGATCTAAATAAGGAACTACTTGAAGCATACTCTAAAACCAGGTCTCAGAGTGAATTAGTTGAAATAATAAAGACCTTTTGGAAAATAGAAAACCCCTGTTATATATTTAAAGAAAGTATGTAGGTGTGAATAGCGGGGCTGGGAATAACCCGTGTTTTGTATACTCGCATTTGTCTAAGCGGCCCACACCGATCGCGCGGCGTCTCATATCGGATCTGGGCCTTGCACCACGCGGGACGGCCGTTTCAACGCCTCCACTACAGTCCTCTGCGGTTTAAACCCCCGTTGCCGGGAGCTGGCCCGCGTCATAGCCATCTCATAGTGGCCGTACCGTTTCTGTGCCGTTGCCGCGGGGACTACCCGCACCCCTTACGGGGTCGCGTTGCCGCGGGTGCACGGTGTTTCCTCACTCCCCTCATTATTCAGGGAGCGTGAGCGAGTCCCAGCCCCGCTAAACTAATATTATCTTAGAAACTCCTTTATACCCTTAAGATTTATGAATTCCAGTGGAAGAGGAGGGGTGAAACTGACGGTTAATGATCTTATTAGACCACAGACAAGGTTATGAAAAGACACACCCCTTTACTTCTTCTAGAAAGAAAATAAAAGTCTTTTTCATGTTAAATTAGTTAAGTCTAGTTTTATTATCAAATGTGATATTAGTTATCATTATACAAACTAATAAATCACTCTACAACATTTATATTACTACAACTTAGAATTCTACTTGAAAAAGTGGGGTCTCTGTATAACATAGTTTTCCAGTTGCAATTAAAGGGTGGAACATCCTGTTACGTAGAAAAGTCTATATGTTTTCATGATATATACAGTTGAATTAGAGGGGTGAGACTTTAGGTTAGATATATTATATGAGTTAAAATATTAAATTTAGAAGTATCTTAGAGAACGAATATTTTAATTAATAATAAACGTTTATCAATAACTGTTATAGTTGGTGTTATCTGTGAATGAGAGAATAATTGTAGTTGGAAAGAAGAGTATTAGTAATTATTTAATTGATGTTGCTATTATGTTTCAAGAGGGTGTGTCATCAATTGTAATTAAGGGTTATGGTCACTTTATATCTAAAGCAGTAGATCTATATAATGCTGTTAGTAGTAAAATGAAAGAGTCTATAAAACTAGATAGTGTGCTAATTGGAAGTGAGCCCGTAGCTGGAAAGATGAAGGCTTATATAGCTATAAAGATTAGTAGGAAGTATTGAGTAATCTAACACACCGTTTTCAACGAGATCTATGAGAATAGAGATCACGGCATCATATATATCTAATTTACCAGTATGAATAGCTTCAACAACATCTTCCATTCTCCTAGTAAGTTCTACTGAAAGACATTTTGAGTAATTCTCTGTTAAGTATTTATGAACAATAATACCTTTCTTAGTTGGAACAACTTTTTGCCTAGTCTTAGAAAGTAGGATATATCCATGTCTTTTTAAACTACTAATAATCTTAGAGTAAGTACTCGGCCTTCCAATACCATAGTTTTTCATAAGTGAAACAAGATCTCCCTCGCTATAGAGCATAACCCTGCTAGAATTAAAAACTCTAATAGAATTTATATTAAGTGATAATTTCTCAAAGCCTTTTAAATCCTTATATAGTCTAGGCTTATCAACTAGATCAAATCCGTGTTCAACAATATCTACAAGAACATTTAATTCACCAAGTTCTATATCACTTACTACAACTTTAAATTTTGATCTAATAGCCTTATATGGCTTCATTTGACTAGCAATAAATCTCCTAAAAATAAGATCATATATCATTAAATGACGAGAAGTAAGTGGTATTGCTAATGAGAGTAAACCCTCTTCAAGGGCTCTAAGTAACTGCTCACTATCATATGAATTTACAGGTCTTATAGCCTCATGACTACCTGGCTCACCCCAATGCTTAGGTGTAAAGAGAGATTCCATGCTCTTACTTTGTAAATAAGTTTTAGCTATAGATATACCCAGATTACTAACATATGTACAATCTGTTCTGTGATATGTTATTAAACCCGCCTCATAAAGCTCCTGAGCAGTCTTCATTACAACTTCTGCTTGTAAACCAAGCTTATTAGAAGCATCTATAAGAAGGTCTTCGGTTGTATAGGGGGGTTTAGGGGAAATTTCAATAGTGTCCTCACTAAGCTTAATAAGCTCTACGCTACTAGCATTTTTTAACTCCTCAATTAAATCAGCATTATCAATATGAGTACAAAATACAAATTTTAATGGTATATTAGTGCTTACACATATCTTCTTACATCTATTATTAATATGGTCATAATATCTCTTCACAATAAAATCTAAGAGGGGTCCCTGAACTCTACCAATACCCATATTTTTATTTTTAAAAGCCTCTTGTAACTTCATACTTAAACTAAAACCTACAAGTCTATCTAAAATTCTCCTGTAAACCTCTGCCTCAACTAATTTCAAGTCAACAGGTTTCTTCTCTTTAAGTGCATTTAAAAGCTCACTCCTAGTTATCTCATGAAGCTTAATACGCCATATATTATCATTGAAAGGCTTTATAATGGTGTAGATATCGTAGGCTATTTTTTCTCCTTCGATATCTGGATCTGTTGCAATATAAATATCATCTACTTCAAGTCCTATTTTTTGAAGTAAATATATAAGTACTTTTGAATCAGTATATATATTACTACCACACCGCGGGCACATGTCTAGATCAGTGAATTGTGTTCCACAAATTTTACACCTCTTAATAGTAGTATATACCGATCTTATGGAGTCTCCATCTACTTCTACTCCAAAAATACCAATATTACTCTTAGTCGTAAGGTCACATATATGGCCACGTGTAGAGACTATATTAAATTCCAATATTTCATCACCTATTTTAACAGGAATAGTGTAAATAGAGATATCCCCCACTCTTCTTACTATTGGTTTTCCAAAAAATCGTGCAATAGTCTTAGCCTTAGTGGGTGATTCAACTACGAGTAAAATAGACTTGTATTTTAACTTATTAACCCCACGATCACCTATTCTACTACTTTCTAATAATAAGACCTCATGGTCAAAATCTACTTCGCTAGCAGGTTTTAACCCCATTTCTTTATCTAGAGTTTTAAACTTCAAATCTAAAGACTTCACGAGATTAGAGTACTCAGAGAACTCTACGATTACCGATAAGCCATGGGTCATTTTATCTCCAAGTAACCGGCTAGTTCTCCCAGAAGCCTGAATATAGGTCAGTAAGTCTGGTGTAACAGCCAAGTATTTTCCTCCTGATTTTATAAGTGTAACTATACCTATAGATAAAACTCCGCGAAGATCAATTATGCCCTTAACTACTGGGAGAAGTTGTATATATAGGTCCTTAATAGAGATGTAGAGTTCATGTATTTTTGACTTATCTAGAATCATATTTTCAGGGATCTTGCCTAATAGACAATACCTAATAAGTTTCTTCTCCATGCTACTAGCATAGAGTAATGATTTTCTAATCTTTAAGACCTGTTGAGTGAGAACACGATCTCTAAGTTGTTCAGCTATTTCGAGAGCGACTCTGACTAAAGTATTTGGATTAGTTAAGAATTTTTCAAGAGGATTAGAAAATGCTGGTGTGCCTAGAAAGATCACGTATTTAATATTATGGGGAGAATCTATGCCGCGAACACTAATACTATAGTAAGACGAGAAGCCCACTAGAAAATCAAGTTCTCCTGAGACTAGTTTTGATATAGATGCGGGTGTAGCCTCCGAAACTCTAAAACCACTACTAGCTAGTATTTCCTGAATTTTCTTGGCAGCCTCTACGAAAACATCTCTTCCAGGATTTCTCGGAGAAATATAGATTATACCTCCCTTACCGAGCTTTTTAATAATCTTAAGAACCTCTGTTACAACTTCACTCACATTGTTTACATATATGTAAGTGTCTGTTATGTCTCTTCCATAAATAGTAATACCACTAATATCTATTTTTAAGAGATCTCGTAGAATCTTTCCAGCTAAACTCCTTATGTAAGAAGTCGCAGAAGCTACGACTAGTTGTCCAAGGGTTTTATTCTTTAGAGCTCTCTCTAACTCGACATCAATATCTATAAGCTCTTTAATTAATGTAGTGGTATCTTTGCCTGTAACTCTATCTACAAGTATTTTCCTCAGCAACTCTATTCTCCTCTTAGCGAGGTTTATGTCGTGTTGATCGTAGCCTAGGAGCTGAAGTAGTATATATATGTTTCTTTCATTCTTTATTAGACTATCAGCATCGTCTACAATAATAACATCTAAATTGCGAGAATATAATGTACGTAGTTTTCTGAGAAAAGCACTTGTAATGATCAAGATGTTAAAATCTTCATTAATAATAGAGTTCAACATAGATACACGTATTTTACTTTGAAGTGAGGAGTTGTAATAAATGATCCTAATGCTTTTTTGTATAGAGGAGCTCATTGTAGATAATTTTTCAAACACCTGATCACCAAGAGACCTCGTTGGGACTATGTAGAGCACTCTCTTCCCGTGCAGTGCACTGTAAAGCGCATATACTAAAAGTAGTGTTGTCTTACCAACACCCGTAGGAGCAACTAATACAGTATTTTCTCCTTTAAGAAGCCGCTTAATCCACGCTTTCTGAGCACCCCAAGGATTTAATCCACAGGTAACTCTAGTAAAGAATTCGTAGAATTCTTTCTCGGTGTTTGATAAGATCTCTCTTAGTAAATTAATAGTTGAGTTACTCAAAGCGCCGGATTCAAATAGCGAAGTTTTAGAATCTTCTGAGAGGTTATTGAGGTTATTCTCATATACTACTATTAACTTTCCCATAAGCACCCGGTGATCATATGTGTAAAGTGTGATGTTTATAAAACAAAGGGATGAGTAATACAGAAACTCTGTAGAAAAGCTTTTTAAAGCCTAGCTATATTTGTGTGAATAGTATAAAAAACTAAGAGAAATAGAGGTGGAAAGAATGTCACAACCACAAACCGCAAATACAGTATTAGTTGGTAAGAAGCCAGTAATGAACTATGTAATAGCAGTATTAACATTAGTACATCAGGGAGTAAGAGATATCTACATAAAAGCTAGAGGTAGAGCAATAAGCAAGGCTGTAGATACAGTTGAAATAATTAGAAATAGATTTCTACCAGGCAAAGTAGACGTCGAAGACATTAAAATTGGTAGTCAAACAGTAACTAATCCACAAGGCAGAGAAGCAAGAGTCAGCATAATTGAAATAAAACTAAAAGTTAAAGAATAAGCTTAAAGACTACTATATATATTAAAAAGAGTATTTTTATCAAAACCTCCACGTAAAATACACAATGCCACACTTCCATCCTAATACACTCATTGTAGAGTTAAAACCCCTCTCCGCGCATGCGTTGTTAAGCTTACTTAATATATTAATTAAACAAGGAGTTTTAGAATTATACATGAGCATAACACCCAGCGTAGTAGATATAGCTACAGGTGAAAAAATATATAGTATTGCTATAGCACCTTTTACATTCATAATACCGCACCATGAAATTATTTTACTTGAAAATTCAGAGTTCAAAGTGTATAAGACTAGTAGAGATGCTTGGATTGACAGCGTAAAACTTAAAACTCAACAACTATTAAACATACTAACAGCTCTAATTAGTAGTGATTACAAAACCCTTATTGAACAAAACATTATAGTTGAAAACAAAGTAGACTGCGAAGACATATTATTATGTTTCCCACTCACCGTGAAAAGCATAGCGTACTTTACTAAAGGAAGAAATAATATAATCAGAGCTTATAGATTATACAAGGAAATGCTAAGAAAACAGAAGATAGTCATAGCTATCTGTGTAGTGAACACTAATGTATTACCATATGCTTGGATAGAAAAACGCGAAAGAGCAGAAGTACTAGTTCTAAGGAGATGTGAAAAACCTGGAGAGGACGAGCTCGTGATAAAAATAATATTGGATTACTTAGCTGCACAAAGTTCAAAATTCAATATAATATAAGCATAAGTATTTAACTCACAACATTATACTTCTCTCAGTTGTTTTAAATACTTCATATATAATAATAACTCTTTTTCAAATTCTATAAGTAACTCTCCTACTCTATCTATAAGTTGTTTTAATTCAAAAGCTCTCTTTGAGACTTGTCTCAACGTGCTATAAGATCCTAGGGATCTGCCCAGATAAATGCTTCTAGGCCCTCCCTTCTTACATTTCAAGTAATAATAATAGTACTTCTTTTTCTGCTTATTAAGAACCCAGGTTTCTTCAATACTACAATTCTTATACTTCTTATAGAAGTCAACAAGCTCTAAGAGCTTTAATCTCCTTAATACTTCAACAAGATCTCTATAACTATTAACAAACATTTTATAATACCTCTCTACTTGACTAAATAACTCAATATTAACAGCTAATCTTCTGACTACTTCTTCGAGCCTAGCAGATTTTTCCGCGGATTTATTCATGTTAATCACTGAGGTTAGGTGTTAGGTATAATTTTCAATAAGCTATACACCTAACACTCTTTATAAAGGAAAATACAAATCTCTAAAACTAAAATGAATATCCTTCTTCTTTTTAGAACACTTCTTAGTAGTAATATTCTCGTGGATTATGAGCTTCATTGCTCTTTGAGTGTTAGGTAGAAATATGTGCCTTTTCTCTACCTAATACCATAGCTAGGATCAAAGTGCGATCCCTGAGAGCACTTTAGTATTTAAAAGTGGACTTGACAACGCAATTCATACTGCGTAAAAAAGACATATCAAGTTATTAAATATAATAGGACTATATGTGACTTATAGAAATAACGTTTGAAATATAGCTATATAATCAAATGTTTCAATATAATTTTAAATTAAAAGTTGTAATTATGTATCGTTTTCAAGGTCTATGAAGGCATCTATTACACTACGTCTTTTTCTTAGTTGATATTCTTCTGAAGTTTTTTCAGCAATGATCTCGTAGAGTTTTGCACATGTTCCCTTAGTTTTTGGTCTTAAAAGCCTACCTAATCGCTGTATGAATTGTCTTTTAGAACCAGTTCCAGATACGATTATGCCCACGTTGGCGTCTGGTATATCTATACCTTCATCACCTATTGTCGTAACCACCAAAATACCTCGTGGTGCTTGTTTAAATACTTCGAGAACTCGTTTTCTTTCATTTTCAGGCATTTCGCCTATTAATAATAATCCCTTTGTCCTTTCAGCTATTTCTCTCGCTTGATCTATGTACTGCGTGAACACTATGACTTTATTTCCACTCTCATATTCTTTAATGGCGATTTCAACTGCTTTATTTATTTTTGAATTAGAGAGTGCTATTAATTTTCTCAGCTCGCTGTGTATTTTAAGGGCCTCAATAGAATCTAAAACCCCTTTACGTGCCTCTTCAAGTACTTCTTTAAAATTCTTCCCTTTAGAGTACTGTAAATATAGTTGGCGTAATTGTTTATACTTTAAAAGCTCTTCTTTATCTAGTTTAACTCTAATTGTTATTAACTGGTAGGGGGCTAAATATCCTTGCTCTACGAGCTCGCTGGGAGACTTATAATACACTACACCCCCCATTAAGGGGAAGAGCTCTTCATGTTTGCCATCTTCTCTTTCAGGCGTTGCTGATAAACCCATTCTAAAGCGGGCTAGACTATGTAAAGCTATATACTTGAATTTCTCTGCTGGTAAGTGATGTACCTCGTCAACTATGATCATTTCAAAGTACGGCGAGATTTGATTAATATATCTAAAACCACTCTGATAAGTTATTATAGTTATTGGCGAGAGCTTCTTCTCCTCGCTGTAAAATAATCCAACCATATTTGACGGTATATTTGTGTATTTTAATAAAAACTCCCGCCACTGGAATGACTGCTCTTTGGTATATACTACTATTAGAGTTCTAACAGCAATATTGGTAATAGCTGCAAGTGCTATAATGCTCTTACCCGAGCCTGTTGGAAGTGCTATAATACCTCTATAGTTATTTTTAATCCAAGCCTGGAGGGCCTCTTCCTGGTAGTTCCTTAGAGAAATATTTTTTAGCTCTGGTTTTATTACTAGAGGTTTTGGCGTAAACAACCCGTTTAAATCTTTGATCACGAGGCCAAGATCTCTAAGTTTTGCAATGAGGCTGTAAGCATAGTATGGTATTATTTCAATTAGAACAGTATTAGTAGTACTATTTACTCTACGCCTATATTTAATAGTAGAAGTAAAAGTATCTATAACACTCTTTACAAGCTTATCTATTAGTACCGGGTATTCTATTCTAACTAAACCCCTAGTACTATCCCACCTTACGGTTATAGAGTAGTCTTTAAAGGCGTTCTCAACTTCTCTCCAAGATCCTTCAACTTCGAGACCTAATTCTTCAATGAGGTTTTTAACATCGCTGAGAGTGTAGTTGTTTTGTAAAGCCTTCTTAATGTTTAATATGAAGACTTTATATCCATTTTCGAATCCGATGTAATCAGTAACTTTTAGTAATTCTTTAAAGTCTTCTTCTTCAAGCCATTCTCGAGTTTTGAGCTTAATCATAGTGCTCTTCCTCACTCACGTATTCTAACTCCTCGCTTGAGGGGTAGTCATAATTGATCCAATTTACTTCACCACTACTACACAGTGTGTAATAGACTCCAAGTAATCGCTCTTTTTTCACATAGAATAACACTTTATGCCCCTCTTTCACAATGTAATTAGCGTGTTTAAAAAGCAACATGATTTTTTGATCTATTTGTGTATCTTCATTAACACTAACATATAAACCCTCAACATTGACGAAATAGTTTCTAGTGGACATAGGGCTTATTGATAGTATTAAGCAGAACTCTAGGTCTCTACAGTAACCACATAGTTTTAAATAATCCCAGCCTAAGCCAGTGGCGCTATCTAAGGCGGTGACTACTATTGTTGATTTTAAATTTAATTTCTCTAATTTTTCGCTAAAAATGTAAAAGGGACTCATAGAGATCGCCGCGTGGGTTTTTCATCAAGACCTCAGTACTTAAAACCCCGCTCATCTCAGGTATTTTTATTTTTAAAATACCTTAATTAAGGATGTGTATTGAGGGTTAAAGAGTATGTATATGAGAGTTAAATCGAAAATTAGAAGGCTTATTATAAGGAGACCCCTTGAACACGAGGTTGATATACTTGCAGAGAAGATAGTGAAAGCTTATAGTAGGAGTAAGGCTGATAGATTAAAACTTAGATTACTGGCTCGAGACGTGTTGAGATTATTAAAACCAGTTATGTCTTATAGAGACCTCTACAGTTTAACAGGACTTCCTGAGTCGGTGTTGTGTAGATATGTTAAGGGCTCTATACTCCCTAGTTTTGAGCAGGCTGTTAAAATCTTAGCCAAAGTCGCGCTCTCTGTGGATTTAAATTATTTATTAAAAGATCTAGTTGAGCGAGAGAAAAGTCCAGTAATAGATTTACTGCGAGTTCTCAAAGATCCATATATCTCAAAACTTTTGGCAACTATTATAATGCTAGAGCTTGTAGGTAAAGAAGTAACTAAAGTGATAGCAACAGCCGAGGCTGTATTACCCATAGCAACACTACTCGCAATAGAATTTAACGCTCCCGTAGTATTGGTTAAAAGGAGGAGTTATCCTGGTATACAATACTACAATATAACTATAATGAGAAGCCCTAAAGATATAGAATCCCTCTACGTAGACAAGGATCTTATCAGTAGAAAAGATAAGATCTTAGTGCTAGCAGACGTAGTGTATACTGGTAGGACATTAGAGGCCGTGCTCCAAATACTTGAAAAGTCTAGAGCTGAAATAGTTGACATTATAGCTATAATGGGGCTTGGTAGATTATGGGAAGAGAGGCTAAAGCCATATAATGTTAAAGTGCTCTCAATCGTTCCATTTGAATTTTAAGAGAGCTTCATTATAAAAGGTGTTTTAATGGTTATCTACACGTGGAAGCCTAAGAGTGTGAGTTAGAAGTGATGTCTATCGAGGAGACGGTTAAAGTCGACTCTAAAGGTCGTATTACTATTCCAGCTTCTATTAGAGACCTCTTTAACATTAGGGAGGGCATGTATCTCTTAATGATAGCAGATAGGAACTCTAAAGAAATAAAACTAGTACCCTTACCAATAGCGGCTAAACTTATGAGAATTAGGGTTTTAATAGAGGACAGGGTAGGCGTGTTAGCCGAGTTGACTAATTTCTTAGCAGGACGTAATATAGATATAGTGTCTACGAAATGTGTTGTTTTGAAGAGAGAAGAGTTGGGTGAATGTGAAATGATCGTTGATATTAGTAGGAGTAGTGTGGCGAGCACAGACAGCCTGATAAGTGAGCTTAAAACTTTAGAGTCAGTAAAAGAAGTAGAGGTTACAGTGTTAACTTAGGGATGACTTCTTTGATGAGAAATGTATATATTGGATGTTGTGGATTTCCGTGTGCTAGGAAAAAATACTATGAGTACTTCAAAGTAGTAGAATTGCAGAACACTTTTTACGAGCTACCTAGTGTAGAGTGGGCTTTAAATGTGAGATCAGAGGCTCCAGAGGACTTTAAATTTACGCTTAAAGCATGGCAGGTAATAACACACCCAAGTACTTCACCCACGTGGAGTAAAATAAAGAAGAGAGTAGAGGGTAACTTAGAAAACTATGGTTACTTAAAACCAACAAGTGAGAACATTAAAGCACTGGAGAAAACTCTTGAAGTTGCACGTGCACTCAAAGCAGAGATCATAGTTTTACAAACACCTGGAAGCATGCCATATAATGCTGAGAGTATCAAGTGGATTAACGAGTTCTTTGATCAAGCGATAAGTCTACTACGTAATGGCGAGTTATTAGGCTGGGAGCCGAGAGGTGAATGGCTTAGGGCGCCAGAACTTAAAACAATACTAGAGAAATATGGAATTACGCATATAGTAGATATTTTTAAAAATAAGCCACTTTATAAACACCGCGGCATACTCTACATAAGATTACATGGAAAAGGACCTGGTGAAGTAAACTACAATTACAATTATACCGAAGAAGATCTCTTGGAACTAAGAGAAACCATTGAAAACGAAGATTTTCAAGTGACTTACGTATTATTTAATAATGTAAAGATGTTTAATAACGCCTTAGAATTTAAAAAGATGTTGAAAGAAGTAAGTAGACTTCAAGTCTTATAGAACTACGTGTATTAAGTCATGTTTATAACTAGGTACAAATGAGAATTAATATATTTCAACTAAGTTAAAAATTTCATGTTTTAAGTAGATCTGCTTAAAGTTACACTTAGTATAACACTAGTGAATAGAAGAGTTTGAAAAAGCATATACAATAAGTGTTCTTACGCTTCGGCAATATGCTTGTTGTAGGAGATTTAAGTATTATGAAGATTATGTGGTAAGCTTTCTAGCTATATTTACTGGTATTGTTTCATTATATGGTGGTCTAATTATGCCTAGTTCTGTTATTATTGATGTTACGAGCTCGGGGTCTGTTATGTCAAATGCATAGTTATATACGTTTACTTGTTCTAATGTTATTAGTTTACCCATGACGTACTTTACTTCCGCGGGGTCTCTTTCCTCTATTATAACCTGGTCTATTGTATGCTCTATGTCAATGGTGCTTGTAGGGGCAGCTACGTAGAATGGTATTTTATGCTTGTGAGCCGCTAGAGCAATCATATAAGTACCTATTTTATTTACGACATAACCGTCTCGTGTTATTCTATCTGCACCTACCACAACAAGGTCTATTTTTCCTTTCCTCATTAATAAACCGACAGAATTATCTGTTATAAGAGTTAATGGTATTCCTTCTTTGACTAGTTCGTAGACGGTGAGTCGTGCACCTTGAAGTAAAGGCCTTGTCTCAGTAGCTATTACTCTGATCTTTTTACCTTTATACCAGGCAATTCTAATTACGGCTAGTGCTGTACCATAAGCTGAAGTGGCGAGTGCACCAGCATTGCAATGTGTTAATATAGTGGCTTCCTCAGGTACTAACTCAGCACCATATTCTCCTATTTTTAAGTTTGCCTCTACATCTTCTCTGTAGATTTCTAAAGCTGTCTCCACGAGTTTCTTAGCCAGAGTATATGTATCGCTTGTTCTACTGAGAGCCTCTCTGAGAGATCTCTGCATTTTTGTGAGTGCATAGAATAAGTTATATGCTGTAGGCCTAGTTTTTAATAGTATGTGTATAGCGTTATTAATAAGGGCTGTAAACTCCTCAAGGCTTCTTCCCGCTATTTTTAACGCATAAGCCCCAACCACAAGGGCAGCTGCTACACCTATAGCCGGAGCACCTCTAATTTCCATGTCTCTTATGGCTTTAGCAACTCTAGCTGGATCACTAGAACACAAGACCTCTTCCTCGTGAGGAAGCTTTGTGGTATTTATCCAGCAAAGTTCATTTAAACTCTCATCAAACCATATAGCTTTAACTACTAGTGGATAAGAATACACAGCTAATACATCACCTCTGTTTAAATAGACTAACTAATAACACATAAATATATATTTAATGGAGTAATATGTGTAGAGTTAAAGTTTTGTTTAAATAGAAGACTCTTCAAGTTTTTTAGTAAAGTTTAAAATAGTTATAGTAATTAACTTATTGTTTTTTAAGCCAAAGATAACACTACTATCATTACTGAGTATTTCTTCATCCAATTGTTCTTCAATGTTTCCTAGTATTATATGTAATGTGTCTGTTTGGTGATCATACTCAAGAACAACATCCGTGGGTAGTTCTACGAGGCATTTTCTACTAGCAGGCTCCACAGTTTTCACCTATAATGGTGATAAAATAACATCTTGGAAGTCTAGTGGTAATGGTTTATTTTTAGACTTATATTCATCGTACTTTGCTTCTAAAAATGACTTAAAAACAGGGCAAGTTTCAAATCTCCCTTCTCTCTCACACTTGGCACCCATACTGATAAAGCACATCCTCGTTCTCTTATCAAAATATGGACAGAGTTTATGGTATTGTCTAGCACTCTTCATTATTCTATTAATCCACCTCTGCTTTTCATCAACTTTTTTCTCGGTTTTCTCCATTAATGCCTCCTCGAGATCTCTCTCAGAAATCTTAGTAGACATGTTTTCACCTCAATTTTTACTCTCTAATTATTCTAGAGTTTACGCCTTAATAACAGGGTGATTTTTAGGAATACATTAGACTCTAAGACGGGGTATTAATGTGGCGGTTCCTCAGCTAGATGAGCGTATTATTAGAGATCTGAGCAGAGTCTATGGGAGTCTAACAGAGCGTATTATTAAGCGTCTATATACTCCTCCGAGAAGACTCTATGTTAGAGTCAACACGCTGAGAGCTACTCGCAACGAGATTTTAGAGTTGTTTAAGAGGGAGGGGATTGTAGCATATCCTGACGAATATGTAGAGGATGCGGTGTACTTTGAAGTTAAGGGGCCTTTTAATGTGGAGTGTCCTGCCTCTGGTAGAATTATTGTTGATTCTAGAACAGCTGTCTCTTTAATGCTTGGTGCAGATTTATATCGTCCGGGTGTTTTACAAAGTGATTATTTTCGCAAAGGCGACCTCTTACTCGCTATAACTAGGGAAGGTGCCTTAGCAGCGTGTGTTAAAACCGCGGTATCATATAGTGATATGTTAAATATGACTAGAGGATTAGTGGGTATAAATGTTAGTTCACCCTATAAAGCACCTAAGATAACAGAGACTTATGTTTATGCAAGAGGATTGATCTATTCGCAGAGCTTACCTAGTATTATAACTTCTCACATTCTTAATCCACGCGCAGGTGAACTAATAGTTGACATGAATGCTGCGCCTGGCGGTAAGACTAGCCATATTGTTCAGTTATCACGTGGAAGAGCACGTGTACTTGCTATTGATAGGAGTATATCTAAGATCTTGGAGTTGAGATCCACGCTTAGTAGACTTCAATTAGACGTTAATGTGATGGCTATTCCATGGGACTCTAGATATTTACACCTAGATCTAAATCTACATGGTAAAGTTAGTAAAGTTCTAATAGACCCTCCATGTAGTAACTTAGGAGTACGCCCTCTCGTAGAGTCGAAAAAGTGGAGCGTCGTTGTCAACTTATCTGAGTATCAAAAACAGTTTTTGAAAGCTGCGAAAGAACTATTAAAGCCAGGTGGTTTATTAGTATACTCAACATGTACAATAACTTTTAAAGAAAACGAAGAAAATATTGTTTATGCAATCGAGGAGTTAGGTTTTTCAAGTAGTGAGCTAGAAGTAAATGTACCATATGCTGAGAGAGTTTGTTATAAAGATATGGTAGCTTATAGATATTCTCCGCTATTAAATGACATGCCGGGGTATTTTATAGCTATACTTGTGAAATAACATTATTGATTAAAGAGCGGGTTTTCTAGTTAATTTAACTCCGCAGAGAGGGCAAGTGGTTTCTCCTGGGTTACTAGGTGTATAGTAGCATATTGGACAATACACAGTATATTTTATAAATCGAGTTATCCCGGTAGTTTTTAGTGGTTTAAAGGATATTTTAATATCGAGTAGTAAATTTTGAAGTTCATAATCATCGGTTATAACTATTACATTACTATACTTTTCTCTCAACATGAGGGCGAGTGCAGCTATATAGATGTCTGTGGTAGAGAGCTTACTCAAAGCCCCTGTATTCTTTGCTTCTAGTAGAATAGTGTTGACATATTGTTTTTCAGGATCAGTGATGTTAATTAGACCTATATCTATTGCCTCTAGGAGAGCTTGATGATTCTCGAGATCCCGAACTTCACTAACAGCTAGACTTGTCGTATAAACATCCATCATGGCTCTTGGTAATAGCCTATAATATTTTGCTAGTAGAGCGCTTGTATCGAGAACTACGGCTAGTTTCTTAATAGTAGAAGAATGCTCGTCTTGCAAGTATAGTTTTCACCAAGTCTCTGCTATGAGAAAACCGTATTATTTTTACATATTTAGATCCAGGTGTGACTTTAACGGAAGAGTTTTTTTCAAGTATTCCTGCATGATCTCCATCTACATATAGAATAGACGTGTTTAATATAGTGATCTCAATTACGCTAATACGAGGCAGAACTATTGATGGAAAGCCTAATTGAAGCGTATTTAATGGTGTTATTATAAGTAAATCTGTGAAAGGACTTATAAGAGGACCTCTAGCAGATAGATTATAGCCCGAGGAACCTGCAGCCGTACTCAATAATACGCCATCTCCTTCGAGTATAAAATCGCTCTCTACTAATGGTGATTTTACTTTAACCCCATATTTCGCTACTTTACCTAAATTACTGTTTACAATAGCGGCCTCATTAATGAACACTTCGCAGGTGGTGTGTGTACATGCATTGTAAACTGGGCAAAACTCAATAGAGTAATTACCGCTCATAAAACTCTCAACTAGTTCACTAAGAGATGTTTTCAAAAACTCCTCGTAGAAGAAATTTCTCCTCCCACACGGATAAGGTAGAACAGGGATATTATTATAGAGTAATGAGAGCTTAGCGGCTTTTAGAAAAGTTCCATCACCCCCAATACTAAAAACTACATCGACATCATCACGGATACTATTATGTTTTTTAATCAAGTTAATAATGTCGTCAACAGTGTATACTTCAACATATATCTCGTGCTTTCTCAGCGAGTTTACCAGGTCTTTTAGAAGTTCAATGCACCGTGGAACAGGCTTATATATTACTATTGCTACTCTCAATTAATCTTCCACCATAAGCACTCATTATTTTAAAACTACAAAAACACTCTTAAATAACATGGAGATTACTAGTGAAATTTCTCACGCGGTGAGTTCTTGTAGTGCCATTGTGTATAAGTGTGGATAAAACTCGTGCTAGCAAAGTCTTAGAGATTATTAAAAAGTTGGGGTTTCTAAGCGGCGAATATAAGATCACACGCTCAGACAACCAAGTCTTAATACCCATTAAGGTTGAACACACAAATTTAGTAGAAGACCTTCTAAAAGACCTTCCAATTATAGAATGTAATCCCCCGAGGAGAAGAACTCCTACATATGTTAAAATGCCTTCTCTGGATTATATCAGAGACATTGTTATCGTGCGTAGAAATGTCTTAGATCACATTAGCGTGGAAGACCTTATTTATAAAGTGAAAGCAGTGTATCCGAGAGTTAAAGCTATATGGGTTAAAGAAGAAACTTGTGACTTATACCGGAGACCAGTGCTAAGATTGCTTTGGGGTGAAGAGATCAAGGAAGTAGTAGTCAAGGAATATGGTGTTCTATTTAAAGTAAAATTAGGTGATGTCTATTATAATTCGAGACTTGCAGAGGAGCATTATAGAGTAGCTACTATGGTTAAAAGTGGTGAAGTTGTATTAGATGCTTTTTGTGGAATTGGAGGATTTGCTTTACATATAGCTACACTAAAACTCTCACTTGTAATTGCAAATGATTTAAATCCTATAGCGTATGAGCTCTTAGTCGAGAACATATTATTAAATAAGAAAAGGCTTAAGGGAACTATAATCCCCCTTAATACAGATACGCGGGAGCTTCCAAGTTTTCTAAGAGAACATAGCATAGATAGGGTAATAGCAGACTTACCACATCAAAGTTTAGAATACATTGAAACATATACAAAACTTCTTAAACCAGGAGGAATACTTCATCTCTATGTTCTCTCAAAGCCATATAAAGACGTTAAACAGGAAATCATAAGGAGACTGAGTACATGGTATTTTAAAGAATGTGTCAGTGTATTAGAATATTCTCCTGGAGTATTTATATATAGATGTGATCTCGTCAAGCCCGAAACAATATAATTCTACCTCAATTATTGTTGATGGATCTCTGAGTCTCTCTACGAGATCTCTCCTGAGATCACTAGCTGCTTTGCTGGCTCTTACTCCTAAAGTGGCAGGCTCTATATATGTGCTTTTCCTCAAAATAACTTTAGTGTCACTAGTTAGTAGCAGGCGAGAGCTTCCCTGAGCGAGAATAATATCCCACAGGTCGTGAGCTCTTATAACAGCAATTAAAATAGCATTATCTCTATGAATACAATTCTTAAACTCTTCGCAGAGCTCTTTAACAGCCTTGTCAGCAGAAACACCAATTATACAGTCACCGCGAGGAGTTAAATTAGGTTCTTTTGTCACCTCTAACGTGGTCTTATGAGATGCTTTAATATGTGGATGTCCACGAGCCTTGATGATTTCAAAGAACACCATTTTTAAACGCCCAACTTAATCTTATACTACAGAGCCTTAAACCCGCTTTTACAATATAGCTAGTGGAGAGATAGGGGTTATTATTTTGAGTAGTTTTGAAGTTCAGAGAAAGCGCCTTATTGAGGCTTTAATTAGTGCTGGGTACTTAAAGAACTCTAAGGTTATAAGGGCATTATTAAGTGTACCACGAGAGCTCTTTGTACCTGAGGAGCTGAGAGAGTACGCGTATGTAGATTCACCTCTTCCAATCGGTTACAAGCAGACTATAAGCGCAGTTCACATGGTTGCTATTATGACAGAGGAACTAGATCCAGAGCCGGGAGACATTGTATTAGAAGTAGGTACGGGCTCTGGTTATCAGGCAGCTGTTTTAGCGGAAATTGTAGCTAGGCAAGATCCTATGCACAGAGGACACGTATATACTATTGAGAGAATTCCCGAATTAGCTGAATTTGCTAAGAGAAATCTCGCTAAAGCCGGCTATATAGATCATGTCACAGTACTTGTTGGTGATGGGACATTAGGTTACCCTGAGAAAGCCCCATTTAATAAGATCATTGTAACAGCAGCTGCACCTACAGTGCCACCGCCATTAATTGAACAGCTAGCTGAGAATGGCAGATTGGTGATTCCGGTTGGAGATCTATATATGCAGAGGTTATTGATTGTTGAGAGAAGAGGAGGTAAGCTATATAAAAAATGGGGTATTGAGTGTGTATTCGTTCCACTAATTGGAGAATATGGATGGAAATACACTATCTCTTAATAAACCACTTTGCTAAACCAGTCTGCTCACCTTTCAAATGCTCTCTATATGCTTTTAGTAATCTTTCAAGTGCTGATTTGACTCTTTCCTCGTTGAAGTCGTGATCTTTAACGAGAACTTCGAGTACAAGCTTCTCGTCTGGTGCTTTCCACTCTAACTTATAGTTCTTCGTAACTGGTGGGTTTAAAAAATAATTCTTAATACTCATTACATCAACAGAAGCTGGAGACTTTAAAAGCCCTTTCGGCACTCTTTCAATACTTCCATAAGTCTTAATTAACTGATATGCTTTTTTAGATCCAATACCTTCAAAGCCATCGGGGTTATAGTCCGTTCCAATAAGTATTCCTATATCTACTAGTGCACTGTGAGTAATACTTAAAGCTTTTAGTAACTTGTCGAGTTCTATGAGTTCAGGTAAAATTTCAACATACTCCTCTCTTCTAGGTAGTTTCCTCTTGCCGCTAATAGTTAAATTTCTAATTAGTCTTGGAGATCCGAAGAGTAAACTATCATAGTCTTGGGAAGCAGTTGCATAGGCGTCTCCCACTTTAGCCATATAAGCTGCCTGAGCCTCACCCTCAGCTGGTGCATCTACGTAGGGTATTCCCATTGCTTCGAGTAGCCTCTTAGCTTCATGAACCATATCTATTGTGAGCTTTGCGGCTATTGCGGCATATCTCCTTGCAGATTCTAGATCACCTATTTTAACGGCTTCTTCATACTTCTTAACGGCATCTTCTTTAACGGCTTTTCTCCTCTCAATCTCTTTAGCTTTTAATTCCGGTGGACTACCATCAAATACATACACTGGTTTAATACCGTTCTCAACTATGTTTATTGTTCTATAGAAGAGCCCACTAAGATGACTTGTAACCCTACCTTGACTATCCATGAGGGGTGTACCGTCAGGTTGACGAATTGCAGTGAGAAATTGATAAAGAGCATTATAGGCATCTATAGCAATAACTTTGCCTCTCAATAAGCGTAGATCTCCTATTTTAATCTTAATGTCTTCTGTTATGAGATCTTTGAGGTCAACACCCATACTTCCACTCTACACAGTTACACTGTGTTTTTACGAATTATTATATTTAAAAACTAGATCTATGATTAGCTACTTGAATTAATTATCGTGTGGTTCATGTTTTTACAGGTTTTATTAGGAATTCCTTACCTACAGTTTCCACTTGTATTAGGCCTTGAAGTTCAAGCTTCATTAATGCATGATATAATTCTGACTTAGTTACTTCAACTCCATATTCTTTTTTCATTATATCTTCTAATTTACTCTCACTTAACCCCTCAGATCTCGAAAACACGATCTCTAAGATTATTCTATGTAATGGCATATGTTTCCAAACACCGTTTTTATTTCTCACAAGATCACCTCTACGTGTAAATAGGTGGTTTTACACCACTTCTTGGTAATTGCTGCCTGATCCTCGCACCCCACTCTTCGTAGAACTTTATAAGGTTATCATTTAGACTAGGCTTTATAACTTTTAAAGCCTCCTGGAAATGTACATTCTCAATGTACTTTATATTTAGATCCCTTCTTAGTGCGATCATTACAGCTTCTCTCACTAGTGCTTCTAAGTCAGCTCCACTATAACCCTCGGTCACTCGTGCAAGTTCTGCTAAATTCACGTTTGGTGATAGTGGTAAATGAATTGTGAGTATTTTTAGTATTTCTAATCTTGTGTTGAAGTTTGGTGGTGGAACATATACGAGTTTATCGAATCTACCTGGCCTTAAAAGAGCTGGATCTATTAAGTCTGGTCTATTAGTTGCAGCTAATACTACTACTCCTTTATATTCTTGTATTCCATCCATTTCTGTTATTAACTGAGCTACTATTCTTTCTGATACTCCACTATCATAGGTATATCCTCTAGCGGCTGTTATAGCGTCAACTTCATCTATGAAGACTACCGCTGGTGAGTGTAATTTAGCTTTTCTAAATATTTCTCGTATAGCTTTCTCAGATTCTCCAACCCATTTACTGAGTACTTCTGGCCCTCTAATAGCAATGAAATTAGCACCACTCTCGGTTGCTACCGCCTTAGCTAATAATGTCTTACCACATCCTGGTGGACCATATAGTAAAACGCCTCGAGGTGGTTTTATACCGAATTTCTCGTAAAGTTCAGGGTATTTTAACGGGTATTCTACATTTTCACGTAATATTTGTTTAACTTCCTCTAATCCTCCAATATCGCTAAACCTCACTTCTGGTATTTCAACATATACTTCCCTTAAACCACTTGGTACAATACTCTTATATGCTACTAAGAAGTCTTCGAATTTAACTTGTATGGCTGAGAGTATTTCCTCTTGATCTCTATTATTCTCCTCTTCAATGGCTCTCTTCACACTTCTCATAACGGCCTCTTTTACGAGTGCAGCTAGATCTGCACCTGTGAAGCCATGTGTTATTTCAGCTAGTTTCTCGAGATCTACGTCTGGTGCTAATAGACCTAGTTCTCTAAGATTTCTCGTGTGTATTAGTAGTATTTCATATCTTCCTCGTTTATCAGGCATAGGTATTTCTATTTCGTAATCAAATCTTCCTGGTCTACGTAATGCGGGATCTATGGCATTGGGTCTATTAGTTGCAGCTATGACAATGACGCCTTCTCTACTCTCAAGACCATCCATAAGTGCTAGTAGTTGTGCTACTACTCGCTTCTCTACTTCACCTGTAACCTCATCTCGTTTAGGAGCAATAGCGTCGATCTCGTCGATGAATATTATAGCTGGACGTTTCTTAGCTTTTTTCCTCGCTAATTTAAATATTTCTCTTAGTCTCTGTTCTGATTCGCCGTAAAACTTACTCATAATTTCTGGTCCGTTTATAACTATAAAGTGCGCGTTTAACTCGTTAGCCAGGGCTTTCGCAATGAGCGTCTTACCACATCCTGGTGGGCCATGTAGTAATATCCCTTTTGGAGTCTCTATTCCGATTCTTGAAAAGATCTTTCTATATTTAAAGGGTATTTCAATTACTTCCCGTATCTTCTCAATAACGCTTTCTAATCCTCCAATATCCTCAAAAGTTACTCTGGGTATTTCTCCTATGGGTTCATCAAAAACTAAGACTTCAGTTTCTTCTGTTACGATAGCTGCAGTGCGTGGTTTAATACTTATAACTTTAAATGGTAAACTAACACCCTCTATTAATACTCTTATCTCCATTCCTTCGCAGAGCGGGTAAGAGATCAAGTCTTGTTTAATCTTATTAGCTATAGCAGAATCTATTGGTGCATAGTAGTTTATAGGGGCAAGCTTCACTACTTGAGCATATTTTTGCTCAACTTTCTCTACGTAAACAACATCACCTATATTTACTTTAATATTTTTCAATAAGAGCTCATCTAATTTTATAACACCTTTTCCTTGCTCACTTAAACCTCCTTCTCTAGCTAATGCAGCAGCTAAGCCACTACCTTCTATTAAGAGTAAGTCGCCATTCTTAATATTAAACTTCTTCATCACCTCGGGATCTAATATAGCAATACCGCTCCACAAAACACTAGAGTCTGCCATTTCAACTCGCAAAGCTATCCTAGTAGATCTTCGCATTAGATCACCTAACACCTTACATAAGCACACTACGAAAATATTAGAGATGGGCCCGCGGGGATTTGAACCCCGGACCTCCGCCTCGTCAGGGCGGCATCCTACCAGGCTAGACGACGGGCCCCCATCATTGTGGTGTTTACTTTTAGACTTTAAAAATTTGACGTGAAAAGAGAACAAAATATTACATGTAGTGGGCCCGGGGGGATTTGAACCCCCGACCTACGGGTCACTCCTCTCCAGACCTCTTTCATCCCTTAAATGGTCAATTGACCCGTAGATACGGTCTGGAGCTTCGGCCTCTAAAGAGTCCGCCGCTCTGCCTGGCTGAGCTACGGGCCCACTACAAAGCATCTCCACTTGTACATATTAGGAAAAAAAGTATTAAAATCTTTCTCAATATTTGTGTGTAATGGTTTGGATTGTTAACTGTGGTGTAACTGTATTGAAATACCCTTTAGACAAGATCTGTATTAAGAGCGGTGTATATTGCTCTCACTGTCAGTATAAGATTGAAAGCGGAGTTGTTGAAAAAGAAGAATTAGAGATTTTGAGAGCACTTGTTGAGTTAGAGGAGAAGTTAAAATTTCTAAGAAAAGGTGAATATGTAAAGTCTATTCATATTGATGATGAGGTCTTTGTTTTCATAAGGAATAGCTTTGAGGCTTCGGAGTTAAGTGTGCTGGAACATGAGCTTTCAAAAGAGCTTCATAAAAGAGTTAAAGTAATAGAGTACATCCCTGATCTTAGAAGACTTATTGAGCAAATCATGTATCCAGTTACAGTTGTGGGTATAAATAGAGTATGGATACCTGATGGGACAGAGATATTAAATATTAGAGTTTCGCGTAGAGATAAGAAACACCTCATACATACCCGAGAACACTATGAGGCTCTAATTGAGAAGATGAGTGGAATTAAAACGAGAATAATATTTGAGTGATCTTAGCTTAAGACAAGATTATCTTTAAATAACTCTCTGAGGACTATAGTTGCATACATTCCGCGTTTTAATGTAAACTCATAGTATAGTGTATTATTAGATATCTTTATAGTGCTGTGTTCTGGTTTAAATAAACCATGTCTATAATAGCAGGG
>JAJHQS010000043.1 GCA_020833225.1 Desulfurococcaceae archaeon | reverse complement strand
AATTTGTTTTTGAGGTTTTTGAGGCTTATATTAGTAGTGTTAGTAATAGTGGCTGGTTTAATTGTAGTTGTATGGGATCTTGGGGAGGAATATACGTGGATTATTCCACTAAATACTCCTCGCCATGTCTCCTCGCATTATTCTAAGAGTACTACTATAGTAGCATTAGTTGACTTAGAGAGCGAGAAGAGGAGTGTTATAGTTTATAGTGGTGTAATTAGTGATATTATTGTTAATGAGTGTTTAACTTGTTACGCTATAGTTGTAGCTAGTGGTTTAAACTTCTATGTGGTATTATTTACAACTATACTTACAGCTTTAACAATATTATTGGTTTATATTGAGAAGAATTTGAAATTAATAGTTATACTTCTACTAGTCTTATTTATAATAGCACTTATAACACTATATCTCTATATTAAAGCTGGAGAGAGTATTGGCTATGATGTTAGAGAATATAAGGGTAGACCTATTAAACTAGAAAATTTAACATTATCACTAATACCTATGGGGGATAAGAAGATATTAGCATTTAACTACACACTTAGAGATAATATTACTAAACTCTCACTAGTAAGTGTTAAAATAAGTAATTATGAATATGAGAAAGCATTTATACTAGTAAATAGTAGTGGTCAAATTACACTAGGCAGAGATAAATTAGTATTCTACGTGGAGAATAGAGAAATAGAGGTATTAGTGCTCTCACAGGAGAGAAGTTTAAATAACACACTAGAATATTATAAACTAGAATTTACACCACAACAAACAAACTCACAACTATACTTCACAATAACACTAACCCTAATAATACTACACAGCATTACAATAACAACTAAATCCATAAAGAAAATCCTGGAGAAAAGAAGAAACCAGAGCATAAGTGCTTATAAACAAGAAAACAGAGTTTAAAAATAGAGGTGTGCCGCCGTAGCTCAGCCCGGCAGAGCGCCGGACTCATACGGGTATATGTGAGACAAGGGGTCGGCTCAGGAGAGATCCGGTTGTCCCGGGTTCAAATCCCGGCGGCGGCACACCTCAATTAATCCTATTTAAATACTACTAGGTGTTTACTTATCAGTGGTGTTTAATCTTGGAGGAGATGCCTAGTTTTGCGTATGGTGTAGTGAGAGCTTTAGATGTGAGAGATAGGAGTATTCATGAGTTACTTCTTGAAATGTCTAATATTTCTTTTCAAGGTAGAGCTCTAGGTGAGGCTTATAGGATATTGATTGATATGTTTAATGATCCTGAGAACACTATTTTCCTCGGTTTAGCTGGATCTATGAGTACTGCTGGTATGTGGAAGATTATTAAGTGGCTTATAGAAGAGAGATTTGTTGATGTAGTAGTCTCTACTGGTGCTATTATAAGTGAAGATATATATGAAGCTATGGGCTTTAAATATTATAAAGTACATCCATGTATAGATGACGCATTACTATTAAAATATAAGTATGATAGATTTTATGATACAATTGCAAGTGAATTAGATTATAGGAAAATGGAGTCTTTAATTAGAGAATTCGCTGAAACACTACCAGATAATAAAGTATACTCTACAGCTGAATTCCTCTACGAGTTTGGTAAATATTTAAATGAGAGGGGTATTGATAGTATTATAGCAGCAGCTTATAGAGCTAAAGTACCAGTATTTTCACCAGCACTAGTTGACAGCGGCTATGGAATGGCATTACTATTAACATATAGGAGGGGTAAGAAAATAATATTAGACATGGTAAAAGACTTCTATCAACTAGTAGAAATTGGAAGAATAGCTAAGAAACTCTCAGCAATATATATTGGTGGAGGAGTACCAAAAGACTACGTAAACCTAGTAACAGTAGCACAAACACTAATAGCAGAATACGAGGAAGGTAAACAAGACTACTACAAGAGCTTCGAATACATAGTACAATTCACAACAGACATGCCACAATGGGGCGGCCTCAGTGGAGCAACACTAGAAGAAGCAATAAGCTGGGGTAAAGTAGCACCACAAGCAAAGAAAAAAATGGTACACGTAGACGCAACAATAGCACTACCACTCATAACACACGGACTAAAAACAGGAGGAGTAAAGAGAATAAAACCACAAGACACACTCACAGTGATAGTGAGGTAAACTTAAGTAGAGGCTTTGGACTTGAATTCCTCGAGATCATCAATTAAGATATATGACAAAGGCTCATTAATAAACTTAGAAAATACAAGTATAGAGAGCTGGCTCAATAGAACAAGAACAACTCGCTCATACAAATATTGATCTTTATATGTTAAACATCGAAGATTAAAATCCTTAATATAATTAGCTATGTTATTCTTTGCCTTTTCAATAAACATAGAAAACTCTTCTATTAAGTTTTTCATGGCGTGTTCAAGTCCTTTTAACTCGCTGAATAATAAAAATGGAACGTTAAGTCTATAGTAGACCTCAACCTTAAACTTCTTAGGGTATTCCTCAGCTTCTTTTATAACTTCAGCTTCTTTTAATTTCCTCAAATGGTCATGAACGGTAGAAGGCGAAAGCTTCAGTTTTTCAGAGATCTCTTTAAGTGTTAGTGGACCTTGTGTAGCAAGTAGGTATACTATTGCTTTTCTAGCCTGACTCTCTAATACTGTAGCAACTTTAGTTACAGGGCCATACCCTCCTACGAATACTTTTTTACTGTAGTAATCAACTGGGTCCTTAATGCTCAAGTTACTTTACACCTTTTTTCTCTTTTTCTCTGTTCCTAAAATAACTTATTAGCCTTTAAGGTATCAGGTTTTTAGCTTATTCGGAAATTTACGAAAGGTTTAAATATCCTTAAGTAATTAAGAAAATATAGGGAGGTGCACGATCGTGGAGAAAGTAAAGAAAATCATAATTCTTGAGAAAGCCTCTCTAAAAGTAAAAGAGTCAAACTTCTGTGGTCCATACTGCAGTCTTGTATGTGGGCCTTTCTTCACCGTTCCTGATTAAATATGAAGGTGACAATATGAAACCCTCTAAATTCAATATATTTTTTAACCTTGACCACACCTTTCTTATTATTTATAATTCTCTCTATGGGTCTCTTGTGCTTATTGATAGGGAGTCTGGGGAGTCTTTGAAAAAGGGTGATTTGTTTAGTGTTTTAGGTGAGTCGGAGAATTATAGGAAACTAGTAGATGTAGGTGTGATTGTTGAAGATGATTTTGATGAGGATTTATATTTGAAGAAGATGAGGGAATCTATGTTTTCACGTGATTTTATAGCTATGTTCTTGTCGCTTACGAGTAGGTGTAATCTTGCTTGTAAATATTGTTATCAGTCTACTAGGCCCTTAATTGAGGGTGGAGATTTAACTTTTGAGAAGTGGAGGTTTATTTACAATTACATAGTTAAGAGGGTTGAAGATGGTGCTAAGGTAGTATCAATAGCGCTTTATGGTGGTGAACCTCTTTTAAACCCTACTATGGCTATTAGTATTACGAGAGATCTTGATAAATTAGTACGTGAATATAGTGTTAAATGTGAGGCTACTTTAATAACTAATGGTACAATTTATAATGAGAATGTGGAAGAGGTTTTTGACCAAGTTAACACTATTCAAATCACTCTTGATGGTCCTAGAGAAGTACATAATGAGAGAAGACCTTTTAAGAGTGGTGGGGGTAGTTTTGACACTATATTTAATAATTTATTGAGAATTGTGGATAGACATGGTAAAAAGACTGGTTTAAGAGTTAATGTTGACGAGTATAATGTTAACTCTACACGTGACTTTATTGATATGCTCGTAGAATATGGTCTTCAAAGTAAAATTATAGCTATAGATCTCTCCCCAGTACACCCAGATCAGGCTACTAAGTATACTCCATTTAAGACCTCTAGAAACTACTATGAGTACTATGTAAATATTTCTAGGAGAATAGTTGAGCTCTTAGAATATGCTGTTGAAAAAGGCTTTAAGATCACTAAGGTTTTTATTAAAGGACCATGTCTCTGTATGTTTAAATATGGTTATGGTGTAGATGAAGAATTAAATATTTATCTCTGCCCAGGTTTTATGTATGATACTCCTATAGGCTATTTTAACAACAATGATGTAACATTAACATCTAGAATTAAAGATGAGATCACTACTAGAGATCCTCAGTGTATTTACAATTGTAAATATGGACCTATGTGTTATGGTGGCTGTATATATTTAAAGAGTAAAGGTGCTCCTACATGTCTCCGAATGCTCTATGGTGACGAGTATCTTGAGAGACTTGTACGTGCATATGTATTTTCTAGGTATCGTGAGGTGATCGAGCGTGCGAGAAGTAGTAGTTGTTGATAGAGTTACTAAGATTTATCCTAATGGTGTTAAAGCTAATATTGAGGTCTCTGTGAGAGCATGTAGTAGTGAAGTAGTATGTATTATGGGGCCTAATGGTGCAGGTAAAACTACACTAGTGAGGCAGATTATAGGGTTACTAAAGCCAACTAGTGGTGTTATAAGGGTTTTTGGAGTAGATCCTGTTAAGAGACAAGATTATATTAAGAAGAAAGTAGCTTATACACCACAATTACCATTAACATATCCAGCACACAGGGTTTTAGAGGTTTCAAAATATGTTGCTGAATTATCTAATACACCATTTGAACGCGTGAAAGAGGTTCTTGAAGAACTAGATTTGTGGAGTGTTAGAGATAGATTAGGATATCAATTATCTATTGGTCAAAGAAAACTCTTACTATTAGCATTAGCCCTGATCAAGAGCGGAGATCTCTTAATACTAGATGAGCCAACAACATTTGTAGACATCTTCAAGAAGAGACTTATGTGGAGTGTTCTATTAGAGGAGAGGAAGAGGGGTAAGACAATGATTATTGTGAGTCATGATATTGAAGAAGTGAGGAGGCTTTGTGATAGAGTTTACATCATGGTTGCTGGTAGAATTGCAGGTAAATTAGATTCACTAAGTGATATTAGTAGAGGTGTTGAAGTTAAAGTCTACTATGAAAAACCAGGTGAAATTACACATTTATTTAAGAGAGGTGTTGTAAAAGTTTATGAGGGATTATTAATAGCTGAATATAATCAACTAATAGAAGCACTTGAAGACTTAGAGAATTTAGCTATAAATGGGCTTAATAGAGATATTAGAGTTCTACTTGAATACCCCTCAGTAGAATATATTGTAGAATCCTTATTTAATAAGAGGTGAATATGTATGGGGTTTTCTACATTATTTAAATCAACAATATTTACTCTTAAAATGTATAGGTTATATTGGCCTTACCTATTATCAATAAGCATAATGATGCCTATAACATACTTAATAATAATACTTGCTATTTCACAAGGAGATCTTGAGGCTTTAAGAGTAGCATTAACCGGCTATATTACTATAACAGGATTTAATATATTACTCTACATGCTTGCCACATTAATTGCAAATACATTTGAAGAACAAGTATTAGAGTCTTATGCTCTACTACCAGTATCATTCTGGGAGATAGTAATATCACAAATACTGGCTCAAGCTCTAATAGGAATTATTCCACTCGCAGTGGGCTTAGTAGTATTAAAGTGTATTTCAAGTAACATAAATATACCCTTATTAATTACAGGATTAACACTTGAATTTGCAATTTACACACCACTAGCTATACTACTAGGTATTAGTGTAAGGAATAGAATTAGACTAGATCCATTATTAGTGTTTCTAATGATGTTTATAGTTATCGCTACACCATCGTATTATAGATTACTCTACATTGGCGACATCTATAAAACACTGCTATTAATAAATCCATTAACACACGTAGTATTAGTGCTTAGATCTGCTGTAGGAGTTTATGAGGGCTTTCCACTAGTATTCTCAATAATCTACTCAATACTCTTCTCAACACTACTATGTGTTCTCGTATTATATAAACTACGTGGTGGCGCTTTCACCGTGCTTGAGAAGAGGTGATCTACATGGACACCAGGTCTATTAGAGAGGCTATTGAATCTACTAGTAAGAGGAGTATTCCAGGGCTACTTGAACTAATAGACCTATATTGTAGGCTTAAGTTTAAATCAGATTATGTTAATGTATTATTTAATAATCCAGAATACATTGTAAAATTCTTGAAGACTCTTTACACACCTGAAGTAGTAGAGAGTATAATACGTGAATTATTTATAAAGCCAATAGTTTCAGTTCTAGGTGTAAGTGATTTTAAGAGACTTGTAGAACTTGCAATTAGAGAGCCTACAGTGTTTAAAGAAGAGTTAAAGAGGCTTTTAGAAACTAAAAAAGCTATTCACGACTAATTATAAATCTCGGTGGAGATATCCACTCACTCTTACAGCGTGGACATTTACTCGGCTTCTTCGGCTTATCTAGATCTTTAAATACATATCCACACTTCTTACATACCGGCGGCTCCATTAATAATACTTCTCTACCCTGAGACCTACTGCGCACACTTTTAGCTACGTGTATTAAGTGTTCATAGACATCTCTCACAGATATATCTACGCCGAGAATTCTAATTATGTCTTCAGCGGCGAGTGGTTCACTAGTAGTCTTTAAAACCTCTATTATTTTCTCTCTAATAGTTGTGAAATCCTTGAGCATTCTACTATGTCACTTCTTAGAGGCTTTATATCTCTCAATAGCTAATCTAATTTTCTCTAATGCTACATCTCTATTCTTCCAGCCTAATACTTTAACCCATTTACCCTTCTCAAGTTCCTTGTAGTGTGCAAAGAAGTGTTCTATTCTCTGTTTAATTGCTTCTGGTAGATCTCTTATATCTCTAATATTTTGAAATCTAGGATCTATTTTATCAGCTGGAACAGCTACAATTTTAGCGTCAAATCCTTTTTCATCTTCTGTTTCTAATACACCTATAGGTTTAACTCTAATAATAGATCCTGGCACTAGTGGATCATAAGATACAACTAAGACATCAACAGGGTCACCATCTTCCTCAAGAGTTCCAGGTATAAAGCCGTAGTTAAATGGATAGACCATTGAGGTATAGAGTATTCTATCTACAAATAATATACCAGTCTCTTTATCAACTTCGTATTTTACACCACTATTTACAGGTATTTCTACGAGTACATTAACTTCTTCAGGTGCTTTTTCACCGGGCCCAATTTTATCTAGAATACTCATAATTAACACCTACACTATAGAATTAAGATTAATTATGAGGTAAAAAACTACTTTCCAAGAACACTCTCTAGTAGTATGGGTACTTGTGATGGTGTTTCAGCTACAGGTATATCTGCATTTTCAAGACTAGATCTCTTAGACTTATAGTCACCCATACCCATAGATATTATTGCACCAGCATGACCCATACGTTTACCTGGAGGTGCAGTTCTACCAGCAATATAGGCTACTACAGGCTTTTTATATGTGAGTTTAGTGTAGTAAGTTGCAAATCTCTCTTCAGCATCACCACCAATTTCACCAATTAAAACAACAGCTTTTGTCTCATTATCTCTTAAAAACCTCTCATAGACATCTATAAAGTCTAAGCCTGTAACTGGGTCTCCGCCAAGTCCAATTACAGTTGAGACTCCATAACCACGTTTACTAAGTTCTCTGGCAATTTCATATGTTAATGTACCACTCCTCGACACAAGCCCCACATAGCCTCGTTTAAACACGTGTGCAGGCATAATACCGAGTTTACACTCATTAACAGTCATAACGCCGGGTGTATTAGGGCCTACTACATCAACACCTCTAATCTTAGCGTAATTTACAAATTTTACTTCCTCATGTAGTGGTATGCCCTCAGTTATTACAACAACGACTCTTATGCCGTGATCAATTGCTTCGTAGACAGCATCACTAGCAAATCTAGCTGGTACAAATATTATTGAGGCGTCAATAGGGCCCTGTTCTCTCACAGCCTCGTAAATAGTATTATAAACTGGGACGCCGTGAACATAGCTACCACCTTTACCAGGCGATGTACCAGCAACTATTTTTGTACCATAATCTAACATTAACTTAGTGTGAAAACTACCCTCTCTACCAGTAATTCCCTGAACTATTGCTCTCGTAGAGTGATTTACGAGTATACCCATATAGGTCACCTCTTAGATAGCTCTACAGCTACTTTTACAGCATCATCCATTTCACTATAGACTTCAATACCCTGTTCTCTCAGGATTCTACGGCCTTCTTCTTCATTAGTACCAAGCATTCTCACAATAATAGGCTTTATTAACCCTATTTCTCTAATAGCCTCAATAATACCTATAGCTACTTCATCACACCTTGTAATACCACCAAATATGTTTATGAGGAGTACTCTTGATCTCGGGTGTGTAAGCATTAATTTAACAGCTTCTCTAACGCTTTCTCTATGGGCACCACCACCAATATCGAGGAAATTTGCTGGTTTACCACCATAGTATAGTATTGAATCCATTGTAGCCATTGTTAAACCAGCACCATTACTAATAACACCTATATCACCGTCTAATTCAACATAGCTAAATCCTAGTTCTCTAGCTCTCTTTTCATACTCCGAGAGATCTCTACCATATAGTCTCTGTAATTCCGGGTGTTTATATAGGCTGTTATCGTCAATAATGATCTTTGCGTCTAATGCTATAAGCCTATTATCACATGTAAGCGCTAGTGGATTAAACTCTACGAGCTCAGCGTCATAGTCAACCATGATCTTATACATAGCCCTCGTAGTGTTAGCAATATCTTGGAGTAGTGTCCAAGGCAATTTTAGTACTTGAAGAGATACTCTAGCAATATAGTCTGTGTAGCCAATGCCTGGATCCACATAAACCCTGTGAATTTTCTCAGGATACTTCTTAGCTAACTCCTCTATTTCAACACCACCCATTTCTGAAATTAAATATACTGGTCTACGAGCAGCTCTATCAACTATGAGAGATAAGTATAATTCCCTACTAATACAAACTTTCTCTTCAACAAGTAATTTCTCAACTCTCTCACCACGAATACTAGTAGAGAGCAATTTCTCCGCAATATTATAGGCTTCTTCAGGGCTTTCAGCAATTCTCACACCACCAGCAAGACCTCTACCACCAACAAGAACTTGAGCTTTCAACACTACAACTCCAAGTTCACGAGCAACACTATACGCCTCACTAGGACTCACTACAACACGTCCACGAGGAACAAGAATACCATATCGCGAAGCAATCTCTTTACTCTCATACTCATAAAGCTTCACACTCAATCACCTAAGCATTACCTAAGATAATTGAAAAATTAAACAATTACTAGTGCGGGGGGTGGGATTTGAACCCACGCAGGCCTACGCCATCGGGTCCTGAGCCCGACCCCTTTGACCAAGCTCGGGCACCCCCGCACCATTACTAGTACTCATATCAACCAAGTCTTTTTATTTATAATAATCTCGGAG
>JAJHQS010000018.1 GCA_020833225.1 Desulfurococcaceae archaeon | reverse complement strand
CGTCAGCGAGGAGATACCAGCGCTCACAGATCGCTTCGCCAGCTCTTCTTCATCCAGAGAAAATATTACTATTAACCACTCTTAAAATTTAAGCCCTTTAAGACTACGAGGTAGGATTTAATTAATGAGTATTAGAGGGTTATTAGAGGAGAAGATTAAGCTTAGAGATACTGTAGGGTTTTTGCTTAGTGAGAGTGAGAGAGTTTTCGCTGTGAGAGATTTTCACGCGAAGCGTCCTCCAAGACCTTGTGGTATTACAGTACATACAGCTATAGGTTGTATTTTTCAATGTAAATATTGTTATATCTACGACATGGGGTTTAAGAGAGAGGTAAAACCATATCCATTAACAGGACTTCAATTAGTATATGCACTACTCTCAAATAAGTATTTTATTCCCGGTTTACGTGGAACATACTTAGCTATTGGTAGTATATCTGAGCCTTTTCATCCACTTATAGTTGATAAGACATTAGAGTATGTAGAGTGTTTCTATAGGTATTTAAATAATCCAGTGCAATTCTCAACAAAGGCCTATATTAATAAACAAGTAGCTGTGAAATTAGCTAATTTAAGTAGTAAAAGGATTTCACCACTAGTTACAATAGTAACTCTCAGTGAGAGTCGAAATTTAGAGCCCTATGCGCCAAGTCCTGAGAAGAGATTTGAGAGTATAAGGAATATGAGGGAAACTGGGTTAAAACCATTTCTCTTCCTTAGACCCATAATTCCCGGTCTAACTGAGAGAGAATATAAAGAGATAATAGATCTCGCGGCTGAATATGGAGCTATAGGTGTTATCGCTGGAGGTTTAAGAGTTACTAAGAGAATACTAAGAGAACTTAGAGAAATAGGTGTAGATACATCAATTATTCATAAGAGACTTGAGATCCCAGTAGAGAAAATGCGTGAAGGAGTTCAATACGACGTATATACTAGTGATATTAAAGCCGAGATCTCTGATTATGTGAGACATAAAGGTCTATTATTCTTCCCATCTGCATGTATGGCAAACCTCTATACTCATAATATTTCATGTTGGAAAATGAGATTAATGGGTATAGAACTCTCTGAAAAACCACGTGAAATCAAAATTGAGGATGTTAAAAGCACTATAGAGGATCTAGGTGTGAGAGCTCAGAGAATAGTTTTTAGCAGCGGCGAGCTTAAAGTATACATTACAGGTAAAGTTGATAGTAAATTACTCAGCGAGATATTAAGATCTTCTTTTTTAACCTGTACTACAATAATAAGTGTTAAAGAGTAGAGATGATTAACTTGAGTAATGTATATGTGTTATTTGACCTCTACGGGACCTTAGTAGACTGGGTTAAGAATATTAGTGGTTTCATTGAGAAATTTGTGTCAAGTAGTGCTGTAGAAGATTATTTTAAATGTGACATTGAACAAGTAGCTTTAGCGGAGTATAAACCATATAAAGAGATCTTAAGAGAGTGTCTAAGTAGAATTACACTTAAATATAATGTTGTATTATCAAGAGATCTTGAAGATGCCTTTATATTACACTTTGCAAAGTCACCGCCATTTCCAGACACTTTTTATGGGGTTAAGTTGTTGAAAACTAGAGGCTTCAAGATAGGAGTTCTCTCTAATACTGATAGAGACTTAGTAAAGATCACTTTATGTGGTCTTGAAGATAGCTTTGATTTTATCATAACAGCTGAGGATATAAGAGCTTATAAGCCGAGAAAAGAGGCTTTTCTTAAAGCTTACAGCTTACTCGGAGTTACACCACTAGAGGTTGTCCATGTATCAGCATATCCACAATATGACTTAAAACCAGCTAGTGAATTAGGGGCTAGAACAATTCTACTAGATAGGGGTTATGGATATAAGTGGTATGTTTCTGTAAAAAGCCTAGTAGAACTTGTAGAAATACTCGAAGAAATAGCTTAACATCAGTAATACTCGTTCAGTAAGAGCCTAAAATCATCATAAATCAGATGAAACCTCCCTCATCAACTATAATATAGATTAATTTAAGTCTCTAAAAACCACTATTTTTTCAGTTTTATCTCCCATCTCTCCATAGATTGCCTAAGTACTGGAATAACGCTTCTAGCCTTTTCGATCTCTTCTAGTAGTAGTTTATGTTCTATATAGTCTTCTCGGTGCCCGAGATCTAGTTCTCTGTAACCCCATGGATTAAAGACACCACTCCTACCTGTAAACATCTCTCCCACCTGGTTAGCTACTACAAGATATACTGTGTTTTCATGAGATCTACTAGAGGCTAGAGTGTCTAAGACTTCTTCTTTTAATGGTCCACGAACCCATCCAGCTTGTACTATTATTAGTTTAGCTCCACTAGTCGCGTAGAGTCTAAATAGCTCTGGAAACCTGAGATCATAGCAGACTGCAAAACCTGTTTCAAAACCCTCAATAACAACTAGTTTACTAGGTGTAGTACCAGGTGTAAAGAAATCTGATTCTCTATAATTATATGCGTCAAATAAGTGCATTTTACTATAAACGTGTAGAGCTTCACCTCTACTAGTAATTAGTATAGTTGTACTCCTAGTATATGGTGGTGTAGGTGTCTTCTCAATAAAATGTACTACTAGACTAGCACCAAGGCTCTCAGCTAGTTTAACAAATCCAGCCAAGTACTTACTTGTAGCGGGCTCCTCGGCGAGCTCGTAGACTCTGCGAGGCTCTCTCAATACTAGTGGATTAAACATACTATACTCTGGTAATACTATTAAATCAGCTTCTCTATAACCACGCTTAATGAGAGATATGGCTTTATCTAAATTAACTTGTGGAGTTCCACTAAAATCAGCTTGAAGAATACCTACAACAAGCTCACTCATACCTCTAACACCCACACAGTACACTTTAAAAAGAGAGGTTTATAGAGTATAGTACACTACTCAGCTTTAATTTGCCCTATATCACTTGGGAATCTATAATACTCCGGGAACCTGGCAACACTCTTCAAGAGTTCAATGTTTCTTAGTGATTTAAGAAAATCTTTAACAATTTCTTTTTCAAGCCTATTTCTAGGTATTAAGAAATCGTATTCTTCCCACTTTAATGGTATAAAATCGAGGTCATAGAGCTTAGCAACATAGCCTACTGCTAAGCCTACATCAGCCCTCCCCTGTTTAACAGCTAAAGCTACTGCTGTGTGTGTTTTAACTTCATAAGTATAACCTCTAATACTCTCTATAAGCTTACTCCACTCTAACCCCCTCTCTTCAGCGTATTTTTTTAAATTGAGATCTAGGAAGACCCTTATCCCAGAACCCCTAGTTCTATTAACAATTCTCACATCACTCCTCAATAAGTCTTCTATACCATGTATATTCTTGGGATTACCCTTAGCAACTATGAGTCCAATGAGCCTTTCAAAGCCTCTAATAATTACAGCTCTACCACGTAAATTATACTTGTCGAGAAATGGTGTATTATATGTATTTGTTGAGGGGTCTAGTAAGTGTGTTGGTGCAATATCAGCTTCACCTCTAACTACAGCGTGCCATCCACTAGTACTACCAGTGTTGAGTATTTTACTCACATATATTAGTCCAGTGGCTTTTAAGAGATCTTCTAATAATGGGTCATTACTACCAATAACTACTAGTTTTGTTTTAGAGACCTCTCTAAAGGGGTAAAATGGTATAAGAGTGTTCTCTTCTACAACATCTAAATCTTCGCTTAACTCAATAAACCCCTCACTATAGACAATAGAGTAAATACTACCACTACTCAGTGAGACTGGGTATGCTGTATAGCCTTCTTCAGATTCTACTAGTATAGATGGTAGTAGCCATGTTCTCCCAACATGTTTTCTAATTGTAAATGGTAGTTTCACATAGACCTTTTCTTCATATATTCTGAGACCTGTGAGTTTAGATATGAGTGGTTTTATAACGCGTATAAGTATCATGTAGCATGAGAGTGGAAATCCAGGTAGACCTATTAGTAACTTATTATCTCTACTAATAGCTATTACAGTGGGTTTACCTGGTTTTGTCTTTAAGCCGTGGACAATTATTTCTCCGAGATCTCCGAAAACCCTATATACAACATCACTTACACCAGCACTAGTACCACCACTTGTTATGACAACATCATATTCGCTGAGAGCTTTAAACACAGCATCTCTAACATCATTGTAGTTATCTGGTAAACGTCCTAAGAAAAATGTTTCAGCACCTAGTTCTCTCAAATAACTAGTTACTAAGTAGCCGTTAACATCATAAATACACCCCTCTCTCAACTGTTCTCCTGGACTTAATACCTCACTCCCAGTGGAGAAGACAGCTATTCTCGGCTTAACGTAAACTGGTATTTCTGAGAAACCTAAGCCTGCTAATAGTGCTATATGTTCATGTCTAATTAGTGTGCCAGTTACGAGTACAAGGTCTCCGGCTGAAATATCACTACCAGCGGTTGCAATATTTTCACCTGGGGTTATAGGCCTATATACTTTAACACTACCACTCTTACTCTCAGTATACTCCTCCATTACAACAGCATCACAATCTCTAGGTATCATAGCTCCCGTAGAAATCCTCAGAGCACCATTTAAACACGTTAAAGCGGGTTTTTCTCCAACACGTATTTCACCATTAACTTTGAGAACTACTGGTGAGATTTCACTAGCCCATGAGACTTGTGAGCTCTTTACAGCATAACCATCTACCTCAGATCTGTCGAAAGGTGGGTAGTCTATGGGGGCATAAATATCGCTAGCTAAAATCCTATATAGTGAGTTGAGGAGAGATACGCGTTCTATGCCTTTAGGTTGTAATTTCACTTTACTTAATACTAGAGAAACAGCCTCTTCTACGCTGAGAAGTCTATGGAAGATCTTCTGTTGTTGCAGACTCTATCACCTCTCTTTTAAAGTTCTCTTAAAATTTAATATCTATGTGTGAGTTTCAGTGAGAGTTGAAGAGTTAGTAAAATATGGGCTTCCGCAAGCATATATTGAGTTACTAGTTAAGAGGGGTATTTATGAGCTTAATCCTGTTCAAGTAGAGGCTATTAAGAGGGGTGTTTTAAGCGGTAGAAACATGGTTATTTCAACACCTACAGCTAGTGGTAAGACTCTTGTAGCTGAAATGTTACTTGTTAAAAAGGCTTTAGAGGGTAAGATAGGTGTTTATTTAACGCCTTTAAGAGCATTAGCTAGTGAGAAGTATCAGGAGTTTTCTAAACTGAGAGATCTTGGGTTAAGTGTAGGTATTAGTACTGGTGACTATGATCAACCAGCTGAATACCTTGGTGAATACAATATTATAGTGGCTACTTATGAGAGATTTGATAGTATTATGAGATTACAGCCACTATGGCTTAGTAGAGTAGGTGTAGTTGTAGTAGATGAAATGCACAGTATTAATGACCCTGAGAGAGGGCCTATTATAGAGATTATTGTAGCTAGGTCTTTGAGGAGGGGCTTTCAGGTCTTAGGGCTTTCAGCTACAATTGGAAATCCAGGTGTTATGTCTAATTGGGTTAATGGTGAATTAGTAAATGTTAATTGGAGACCTGTTAAACTAGTTGAAGGGGTTTTTGATAAGAAACACGGTAGAGTTATCTTTGTAGATGGGAGAGAAGAATATGTGAATATTGAGGGGGAGGTTGTCTTAGATCTTGTAGAGCATAATTTAGAGAGAAATATGCAGACACTAGTGTTTATTCATAATAGAAAGAGAGTTGAAGAGCTTGCAGAGATATTTGCTGAGACTAGTATTATAAGCGTTGATCTCAGAGACCTCAGAGAGCTACTGGGAGAATTAGAATCAGCACCTACTAGATTTGAGAGAGAACTTATCCCTGAGTTACTTAAGAGGGGTGTTGGATTTCACCATGCAGGTCTCTCACATACTTCTAGGAGAGTTATAGAAGAGGCTTTTAGGAGGAGGGTTTTGAGAGTTGTTTTTGCAACACCAACACTAGCTGCTGGTATTAACTTACCAGCGAGGAGGGTTTTAGTTTCTATTAAGAGGTATGATCCTATTAGTGGTAGACGCGTTAATATTAGTGTTTCAGAGTATAAGCAAATGGCTGGTAGAGCTGGGAGACCACAATACGATGAACTCGGAGAATCAATAATAATTGATGCTAGAGATGTTAAAGAGGGTTTTAAGTATATTAGTTCACAGCCAGAGCCTGTGAGAGGTAAAATGTTTACTGATAGGAGTCTTAGAATACATGTACTCTCAACTATAGTATCAGGTGAAGCTAGGTCTATTAACGACTTAGTAGAGCTTTTTAAATCTACTTTTTCAGCACACTATGGTGGTGACTTAGAGTTCTCGCGTTTAAAAATTAGTGAAGTTGTTAATGTACTAGAAGAGTCTAATATGATTAGTAATATTCATGGAAAACTTGTTTCAACTATTCTCGGCAAAGTGACTTCTTACACGTACTTAGACCCGTTCTCAGTAACACTCTATTTGAAATATAAGCCTAGGGTTTATAGTGAATTCTACATTCTCCACTTAGTCACACTTACACCTGACTTTAGGAGGAGTAGTATATATATTTCTGAGAGAGTTCTCACACACTATGAGGATCTAGTTGAGGTATTTAAGGATAAGACTCTGCCAGTGGATAGTGAGTTTTATAATTACGATGACTGGTTATTAGGATTTGTCTACGCAAGTATACTCTATGATTGGATTAACGAGAAGAGTGAAGATGAAATATTAGAAAACTACATGGTTGGCCCAGGAGACCTCTACAATATGAGGGATACGGCGAGCTGGATTATAAGTGCTCTCTCTAGAGTTGAGAGGGTTCTTGGAGATGTAGAGTTATCTAAGAAACTCTACACGCTAGCAGAGAGAGTTGAAAGTGGTGTTAGAGAAGATGCATTAGAACTAGTCTCACTGAGATATATTGGTAGAACAAGAGCTAGAATACTAATTGAACACGGCATAAAATCACTAAAAGACCTAGCTAAAACACCACGTAGAAAACTCTTAACACTACCAACATTTGGCCCAAAAATAGTAGAAGAAATATATACACAGCTTAAAGAAATGGGATATATAATTGAGGAGAAAGATTAGTAGAGACCTTCAATATTAAAGGTTTTAAGTACTCTAAACTACTCTAAGAATATATAGCACTAAAAGCCGCCGTAGCTCAGCCTGGTGGAGCGCTGCCCTGGTAAGGCAGAGGTCCCGGGTTCGAATCCCGGCGGCGGCTTATGTAATAAATTACTTGTGGTGTATTTAAATTGTATATTGGTATTGCAGCCCATAGCGAAGAACCAGATATGACACTCATAGTTAAATCACATAGATTTTTAGAAGAATTATGGTCTATGTGTGGCTCTACTGTGAGACTTGTTCTCGGCGGCTATTGGGGGTTAATGAAACATGTTGTTGATAAAGCCGTAGAATTGGGGTTTACAGTGATAATTCTACCTCCTCTAGAGCTTGAACACGTAGAATTCCCTGAAAAAGCTATTGTAATTAAAACAGGTGTTTCTTTCCGCGCTAGAAGCGTCTTTTTAACTAGGACTTCAGATGTACTCGTAGTTTTAGGTGGTGCAGCGGGCTGTATCCAGGAATTAGTGACTGCTTATACTGAGAAGAAGCCTGTGTATGTATTAATAGATACTGGGTATTCAACTGATCTAGTGAAGAATTGGCCTACATATTTAGATAATAGAATGTTAGCTCCAATATTAAAATACAGTGATCCAGTAGAACTCGCAAGAGATGTATGTAAATTTAGAGAGAGGAGTAGTGTTAAAAAGGGTATTGAATACTAGGAGTGTTTAAAATAGAATCAGTGATTCTAATAATTAATCTCCAAGTATTCTCTTCACTTTAATACCGTTCTCATTGCAAAAGGTCTTAACATCTTCTGGAATAACTACACCTCTACCATAAACTACTAGAATCGGCTTAGCCCTTAGTAATTTAGATTTTTCAAGGAGATTTTTAACGATCTCGATATTAATACTCCCTGTAACAACATCTATAGCTAAAGTATTACCATGTTTTACTGCAATCACGTGTAGAGGGCCATAACGTGTAGGGTGAAATACTCTGACAGAGTAACCTGCAGTTACATATCTACTAGCTACACGCCCAATAACACCATATTTCTCTACAAGCCTACTAGCTAAATAGGCTTGTCTAGGTGTAACCATAAAACCACCTTGTTTAATTAGCTGTGAGAAGGGTTTTTAAGAATATAGAATTAAATGTAAAGGGCCCGGGCCGGGATTTGAACCCGGGACCTCCGGGTATCTACCCCCCTCATCTCGGGGAGTCCACAGCCCGGCGCTCTTCCAGGCTGAGCTACCCGGGCCACTTATACATGCCCGTGGCCTAGGCTCCACACTAGTTGCGGTTCGGGCCCTTCTAATTCTCTATATTATTAGCTTAAAAGGTGTTAAAAAGGCTTCTTGTAGAATAATAATGGGGGTTTACACTGTGAGTAGTAAGCCTAGAGAGATATATTTACCAGTTCACGCCCTCTCATCGTGTGGTGAGAGGAGTGAGTGTCCTTATTTTGAAATTATACAGTATGGTAGAGAGCCTGATGTTGTGTGTATTGCGTATTGTAAAGTTACTGAGAGGTATTTGACTAGATCAAGTGTTAAGAAGTGCATAGCTTACTGGAGTACTTGCCCTTTTAAACAATACGCTGATCATCAGTTGACATAGCAAAAAGCCTTAATCTACCAATTCTCTTTTCAATTACAATGCCCTTCGATATGAGGCTTTTAAGAGCTCTTAAGAGAACATAGTAGTTTAAACCAGTCTTTCTCCTAAGTGTATTAATATTAGATTCACCAAGCTCTCTTAAAATACTTAAAACAACTTCCTCCGGGTTCTTACGCTTATGCTTCAAGTTTCCTCCTCTTCTCAATTAACTCTAATACTAGTTTTTCTAATGCATCTAAAGGACCATAATGTATAGTCACCATAGTTGTCCTCCCCCTTTGACCTTTTCTACTAGGATAAGAGTGTATAACATTAGCTTTTGTTAAATTTTGAATATATTCATATAGTTGTGTGTGTTTACGTGGGATTTCACCATAAAGATCACATATAACTCTATACTCCTCTTCTATTTCACCCATTTTAACCTCTCTCTTACCACTACGTCTAAGTAGTCTCGTAATACTTAGTAATACGAGGAGCTCGTGTAGTGTAAGGGTTTTAAGTACATCACTCACATTTACGAGTTCGCGTGAGAGACTTGTAATAGCCCTCCTCACGTGTTCTAATGTAATTCTCTTAGCCCCTTCTTTCTCAGCTATATCGCCAGCCAATAATAATACTTCGAGGACATGTCTAGCATTACCACTACCACCTCTATCAGAGCCTTCATAGTTAGCTATGAATTTTAACACGTCATCGTCATAGGTTCCATCATATAGTGAGAGACTAGCTCTATATTTTAATATATCGTAGAGTTGTTGTGAAGTATAAGGCTCTAGTTTAATAAAGTGTCGTAGTAGATAACCCTCTGTCGTAGGGTCTAATAGAGCTAGTTTTGACATATCAGTTGCTATAAATATAAAATTCACGTGTTTAGCTCCTTCAAAAGCATCATATGTTCTAGTTAAGAAGTATACTGCGTCATTCCCAGCTACACTGGCAAAATAGTGAAATTCATCTAAAGCAACTATGACGTAGAGGTCTAAGTCTTGGAGATATGAGAGGAGAGCATCATACATCTCTTTAGCTGAGAGGCCTCTTTGAGGTAGTGGTATAGCTAATTGTAAAGCTATATCATATATTATATTGAAGAGTGTTCTATTCCTGTGGCAATTAACATGAACATATGCTACATTATACCCCTTCTCCCTCGCAAACCTAGTAAAAATCCTACCAAAAAGCCTTGATAAAGCAGTCTTCCCAGTACCTACACCACCAATAATTAATACTCTCTGAGAGACTACACCAGGACTACTTACAAGGTGTTTAAAGTAAGAGACTAGTGTTCTCAACTCTTCTTCACGGTGTGGTAGCTTATCAGGTAAGTGTTCAGGCGTTAAACTCTCTCTACTCTTAAATATTGAAGGCTTACCTAACTCCTCTTCTACAATTTTCCACGCATCTATAGACACGTTAAAAACACCAATACTTTCACTCAACTATCAATAATAGATGCTTTAAAAACCGGCCTACAAGAACCCATTCCAATATAGACATTACTCTCAATTACCTCTACAAATAGGCATGTAGAACTACTACTCTCTACAGTAACCCCAAGCTCTCTCAATATGTTAATAACTAAACTATATATCCTACTACTAACCCCTCTCACACCCCTAGCTCTCACTCTCAACTTTACACGAGCACCTCGACTAGTGATCTCTGCAAGACACCCCCTGAGAGATGTAGGATTTATTGGGAGCGTTAAAGTGCACTGTATAGGTATTATTGACTCTACAAAGCCATATTCTCTAGAGCTAGCTACACGGTAAGCTGTATTTACATCTAAATTACTATAAACAAGTAAGACTCCAGTGAATATTGTCTTTTCTACTCTAACATCAGGATCTCTTATAAATAATACATTGCCTATTTCATGTTCACATAGAACATCACTATTAGTTTTACATGTAACTAAGAGAACAGGTTTTAAGAGTGAAGACGAGTAATTCAAGTATATTACACCTATAAAGTCTATACATAGAATACTCTTTTCTCCACTATAAAGCTTCACGAGATATGTTATAATTTAAATATTCCATTTATGTGTTAATAGGTGTGAGATTTTGGAGATATGTAAAGCTTATAGGAGAGTAGTTGAGAATGCTGTTAACTTACTTAGAGAGTATTATGGGATCGACTATTATATTGAAATTGTAGGTAAAGGTGTTTCTGGTGATGTGTCTAGGAGGATTGATATTGTAGTTGAAGACTATATAGCTGATTGTGCTTTAAACACTGGGTTTAAAACTTGGATTTTAGGAGAAGAGAAGGGTTTGAGGAGACTTGTAGAGAGTCCTGAATACATAGTGGTAGTAGATCCTCTTGATGGTAGTTTAAACTACGCTCTTGGAATACCATTTGTGGCTGTATCACTCGCAGTCTACGCGGTAAATAATAGAAACATTGCTAGCGCTATTTATAGTAATGTAACAAGCGTATTTACTAATAATATAATAGAGTTTTGTAATGGAAAGACATATTATAATAAAATAGAAGTTACAAAGCGAGCTAATAAGGGTAGTGAAGTACTCTCAATATATACAGAAAACCCATTAACCCTTAAAATTATTAAAGAAGCATTTACTAAAGCTGGCCTAGAGTTAAAAACAAGAACAATGGGTGCAGCATCACTAGAAGCATCTTATGCTGCACTAGGCTTTATTGGTCAATTTGCACATTTAACAGGTAAAATTCGAAACGTAGATTTAGCAGCTGCTTTTACAATAGCTCAGGCTCTAGGCGCTTTCACATATACACAGCCGGCTTTAGGTGAGATCAGTATTACACGCTTAGAAACAATAAGTAAAGTCGTAATAGCGAGTACTAACAGCCCATTACTCAATATTCTAGGTGAACTATAGAGTTAACTAAGAGAAATAATGGTATTTTAAGCTTAAAGGTCTCTATGGTTTATCACTATGAGCAAATAGAACTCAGTGAGAGATATAATAGGGGGGAGTAGTGTGAAAATATCATTATGTGTCATAAATATTTAGTTATGTAAAAGACTCTAAGACTCTATCTAGTTTTTTTGAAAGTACTCTAGCTTTTCGCTTTGTAACAACAACGACGTCTTCTACTCTAACACCGTAAAGTCTATTGAAGTATACTCCAGGCTCTATAGTCACTACCATGTTTGGTTCTAGGGTGGTTGTGCTTTCTGCTCTTAGATATGGTGGTTCATGGACGACTACTCCTATACCATGGCCTAATCCATGGATAAATCTTTCTCTAAGACCTCGCTTCTCTAGTATTTTACATGCTGTTTCATATACTTCTTTAGCTGTAATACCTGGTGTAATAGTGTCAATAGCTCTTTCAAGAGCTTCTATTACTGCTTCAAGGCTTCTTTTCTCTTCTCTACTCGGTTTTCCTTTTACAATCATTCTAGTTAAGTCACTACATCTACCTCTATATTTAACACCTACATCGATGAGTACTAGGTCCTTCTTACCTATGACTTTACTACTTGGGAGTGTGTGTGGATAAGCATTATTTGGTTTAAAGGCGATTATTGGGTCAAAGGCTAATTTCTCAACTCCTCTACTTCTAACAGCGTGCTCAAATATGCCTGCTAAATAAGACTCTGTAACGTTATCTACTATGTTCGCCTGTACTGAGAGTATACCAGCGCTTGTAATAGATACAGCTTCTCTAATAGCAGCAATTTCTTTATCTGTCTTAATTGACCTTATATTCCAAATATCACTAGATATGTTTACTGCTTTTCCACTTAAATTCTCTAATAGGAGTGTTTGTAGTGGACTATTATGTGATAGGTCTACACCAATTTTCTCCCATTTACTAGTTATATTAGATATTACATCTTTCCACTCAAAAGCTAAGACTGGGATATCAGGGGGTTTTAGTGTTTTTGAGAGAGCATAGATAGATATGTTGTCTGGTAGTAGAGTTCTATATCTATAAAATTCTAATAGTGGTAAGTATAGAGATATATTATTCTCTCTCCTTTCATAAACAAGTAATATAGGTGAATCTGCAGCTGTAGTTACATCTAAGAAGTATTCAATATTATCTACACCACTAATTATAATAACATCTAAACCCTTCTCCTCAGCAAGTTTAAATAACTTATCAAGAGAGCCTCTCAGATTAAATCACCAATCTAAGTATAATTAAGTGGAGGTATAGATAAAAGCCTTATCTCTAAATAGTATGGATTTGACTTGGTGTAGTATTCATGGCTTTAGCTACTAGTATTAAGTGTAGTAAAGACGGTAACCCTATGACCTTTACATATGAGTCTGAGAAGTTAGAGAAGGGGCATGTGAGAGTTATATTATATTATAAGTGTCCGGTTTGTGGTTCTAGGAAAGATCTAGAAGAACTTAGAATTGAGAGAAGTGGAGAGAACATAGTAATTACTAGGAGAGTTTATTCAGGATCCTCAGATCAGGGGACTTAATGTTTTTAAGTTTAAGCAGCATCCTCATCTTTACTCACACGTAATTTACTCTTAGAAGTGATTTCATTAATAATAGTATCAATAAAGCCGGGTTCTTCTTCTACGATTTTGACAATATAGTGACTTTCATTAGTGGGTTCAATAGTAATGATGAGTTTATTTCTCTTTTTATCTAGGAGAGTTGAAATTAATTTATTGATAATAGTAGCGGGTAATTTAATAGACCTCTTAATATTAGTATAATTCGGGGGATCTGTAGATTCGCCTGCAAATATATATCTTATACTTTTCCTCTTACCTCTAATAACTACGTGTTCTAGTTTATTACTAATGAGAATCCACTTACCACTCCTCGTTTTTAAATATATCTTCACGACCCCCACCCTAAGTGTTTTCAATGTAGCAGGGGCCCTTTTGGGTATTATAGTCCCGATGTTTTAATTTACGATACTCTTAACTAAGCTTAAAACGTATATTTTACCCTAAGGAATACTTATAAGTAGGGATGACCTGGCAGGAACGTGCTGAGGTGTGATGTAGGGTGGAGCGACTGGGACCTTTCTTCACTAGTTTAGTCTTAAAAAGCAATTTACACGTTGCTATTTCATGGTGTTTTGAGCTTTGAGTTATATGGATGTTGTTAGAGAAGTTGAGAAGATATTGTGGCCTAAGCCACTTAAACTATTTACAGCTGGGCCTGTAGCGTGTTTTCCTGAAGTACTTGAAGCTATGAGGATGCAAATGGTGAGTCATAGGTCTCGCGAATATCAGGAGATACATAGGGATACTGTTTTGAGATTAAAGGCTTTTCTCGAAGCAGAGAAGTCAGTTGTCCTCCTTATACCTTCAAGTGGTACAGGCTTCATGGAGGCGAGTATAAGAAATGCTGTAAGTCCACGTGGAAAAGTCCTTGTTACAATTATAGGTGAGTTTGGTAATAGATATAGAGAAGTTGTTGAGAGAAATGGGAGAATACCTGTTGTCCTCGAGAAGCCTCTTGGTAAACCAGTTTTACCAGAAGAACTTGATGATGCTTTAAAGAAAAATCCAGATGTAGAAGCTGTGACAATAACACATAATGAGACTAGTACTGGTGTGTTAAATCCGCTTAGAGAGCTAGCTAAAGTTGCTAAAGAGAGAGATAAACTTGTATTTGTAGATGCTGTTTCATCTATGGGTGCAGCTGATATTAGAGTTGATGAGTGGAAATTAGATCTAGTATTTACGAGTAGTCAAAAGGCCTTTGGTATTCCACCAGGTCTCGCCATGGCTGCTGTGAGTGAGGAGGTTTTTGAGAGAGCTAAGAAGATACCTGAGAGAGGGCTTTACTTCGACCTACTCGAGATCAGGGAGTTTCTTGAAAAACAGTGGTCAACTCCTACAACACCACCTATACCGCAAATAATTGGTTTAAATGTAATATTGAAGGTTATTGAGCGTATGGGTGGTAAAGGAGTTTGGCTTAAAATGTATGCTGAGAGAGCTGAGAAAATTAGGAGAGGTGTATTAGAACTTGGATTACAATTGTTTGCTGAGCCAGGTTACTATAGTCCAACAATAACTGTAGTATATAATCCTCCAGGTGTGAAAGGGCCTGTTATCTACGAGGAGATGAGGAAGCGTGGTATAGAGATAGCTAAGGGTTATGGGAGAGTAAAAGATGTGACGTTTAGAATAGGTCATATGGGCTATATTACAGATAGAGATATAGAAGAGCTCTTTAAAACCCTCCGAGAAGTACTTGTGAGCTTAGGGTGTAAAATTCCGGGAAAGTAGTTTCTGCGGTGGAAAAATGATCAGGGTTTTAGTTGCCAGTAAAATACATGAGAAGGGTATTGAAATACTTAGAAGTAGTGGTATAGAAGTCTCACGCGTAGAAGAACCCCCTGAAGACGAGCTTATTAAGGCTATTAAAGGTGTTCACGGCTTAATTGTTAGAAGTAAGCCTATTGTCACTAAAAGGGTTATTAATGCAGCTGATAGCCTCCTCGTTATTGGGAGAGCTGGTGTTGGAGTAGATAATATTGATGTTGAAGCTGCTAAAACTAGAGGTATAGAGGTGTTAACTTCGCCTGAAGCAACTACGCAGAGTGTTGCAGAATTGACTATTGGATTAATATTAGCTGTAGCTAGGAAAATAGCTTTTTGCGATAGGAGAATTAGGGCTGGTGAGTGGCCTAAGAAATATGCAATGGGTGTAGAGCTAAGTGGTAAAGTACTCGGTATTATTGGAGCTGGTAGAATAGGGAGTGCAGTGGCGAGAATTGCTAAATTTGGATTTAACATGGAAATAGTTTACTATAGTAGGAGTAGACACATCGAATTCGAGGAGGAATTTGGAGCTAAATATCTACCATTAGAAGAACTCCTCCGCAGAGCAGATGTAGTGAGTATTCATGTGCCTTTAACAGAAGAAACTATGCATTTAATAAATGAGGAGAAATTGAGATTAATGAAGAAGAATGCTATATTAATTAATACTTCTCGCGGAGCTATAGTAGATACTAATGCCTTAGTAAAAGCTCTAAGAGAAGGCTGGATTGCAGGTGCTGGATTAGATGTGTTTGAACAAGAACCACTACCATCAAACCACCCACTACTACAATTAGATAATGTTGTTTTAACATCACATATAGGTGCTAGTACTGAAGAGGCGCAAGAGAGAGCTGGAGTAGATATAGCAAAGAAAATAGTAGAGTTCTTCAGGGCAAAAGGATATATAAAATAACTATATAACTAGCTTTTTAAGGGGAATTATATAGAAATAACTAAAATGGCGGGGCTAGTCAGCGGGGTAGGGCAGCCTGGTAGCCCGCGGGGCTCATAACCCCGAGGTCGGTGGTTCAAATCCACCCCCCGCTACTCACTCCTCTAATAGATTATTGAGTCATAGTGTCTAATTCTAAAACCTACTTACATTTTTATTGGAGTAGTTATATGTAGTGTTTTACAGGTGTGAATAGTGAGGTATTGTGGCTGGGTTGTGAGGAAAGTACAAGTTGGTAGAGTTTTAATACTTGAAGTATCTACTAGTAGCTCTGTGAGATTAAGTGTTTTAGTGTTTAAACCAGAGCGTGATCGAGACTTCTATGCTACAGTTAGAGATGTAGATGTTGGAACAGCCCTTTGTTTTGAGGGTTTTCCAGCAGAAGAACAGAAGAGTAAGCGTGGTATTGAATATGTAGTGGAGAAGCTTGAAATATATGCTAAACCATTAGAACCCTTACCTGTTGACACAGCTGGTAAAACACCAGTTCTACTAGATACTAGGTTAAAGTATAGGTGGCTATTAGCGAGAAAGCCTGAAGAGAGAGCTATAGTTAGAATTCGCTCGGGTATTATTAAAGCAGCTAGAGAGTATTTTGAAGCTAATGGATTTACAGAAATTCATACTCCAAAAATAGTTGCAGCTGGTGCTGAAGGTGGTGCAACTCTCTTTAAAGTACAGTATTTTGAAAATGATGCTTATTTAAGTCAGAGTCCACAGTTATATAAACAAATGCTCATAGCTAGTTTTGAAAAGGTCTATGAGATTACACCATACTTTAGAGCTGAGAAATTTAATACTCCTAGACATCTCAATGAGTCATGGGGTATTGACGCTGAACAAGGCTTTATAAGTAGTGTAGAAGATGTCATGAAGACTCTTGAAGAACTTGTAGCATACATAGTTAACTATGTTTCAAAGAATTATAGAGAAGAACTCGAAGAACTCGGAATACAACCACTTCAATTAACAACACCATTTAAGAGACTAAAATTCACAGAAGTAGTAGATCTACTTAGAAGTGAAGGTGTAGATGTAAGAGAAAATGAGGATCTAAGCGACTACGCTGAGAGAAAACTAGGAGAAATCATGAGTGAGAAAAAACACTACTTATACTTCATTGTCGGATTCCCATGGAGTTCAACAGCATTTTACTATATGAGAGAAGAAGACGGCATATATACTAGAAAATTCGACTTAGACTTTAAAGGCCTTGAAATAGCTAGTGGTGGGCAAAGAGAACACAGATATGAGAAACTCGTAGAGGCATTAAAAGATAAGGGATTAAATCCCGAGAACTACTCATTCTACCTAGAGGCATTTAAATATGGTATGCCACCACACGGCGGATTTGGCCTTGGAATCGAGAGATTACTAATGAAAATATTAAACCTAGAAAATATACGCGAAGCAGTATTATTTGTGCGTGATAGAACAAGACTTATACCGTGAAACAGGCATTTCCCTGCTCTATATATCCTTAAAACTTCAAGAGATCTCTACTCGACAATACGTAGAAATACCTTTTAAAATCGAGTCCTGTAGCTTCTACTCTTAGTGTAAGTTTAAGTAGATATCTCAAATCCATTAACACTATTTCTCTCAGTATGGGGAAAAAGATATATATGTGATCGTATATATTGATGTTCGGGGGTGTGACTTATGAGTGAGCCTCGTGCACTTGCTCGTTTACGGAGAAAACTTACAGTTGAGAATCTCTGGCTCTATATTATTAAGATATTAAAAGATAATAAGCCGTTGAGGGCCTATGACATTAAAGTCTCTTTGAGAGAAGTATTTGATATTAATGCCCCAGCTGTAACAGTTTACTCTGTTCTCTATAGGATGAAAAGAGACGGCTTACTTGAGATAAGGCGTGAAGGTGAAGTAGTAGTGTATACTCCAACTGAGAGGGGTCTTGAAGCATTTAAACAAGGCATTGTCTTTATTGAGGAGGTTTTAGCGAAATTGAAGATTTAGTGTGAGGTGGTGGTGTGATGATACGTGTGGTTTTAATTGGTCAAGGTCTTGTCGCAACACACTTTGCCGTTGGATTAGAGAGACTTAAAAATAATGAAATACCAGATCACGGGGTGCCGTTAGGCACTAAATTGCCATTAAAATACAGCGAGGTGGAGATAGTAGCTTCTTATGATGTTGATGAATCTAAAATTGGTAAGTCTCTCTATGAGATAGCTAAGAAGTCATATGAGGGTCCAGGTGATATACCGAGAACACTTAAAGATATATATGTACGTAGAGGAATACACCTCGCAAGTACGCGTGGACTCCCATTTAGAGCTAAGGGTAGAGAAGAAGATCTAGGTTTAAAGCGTGCTGTAGAAGAAATTATTGATGAGTGGCGTGAACTCGACGTAGATGTATTAGTAAATATTATGACTACAGAGCCTGTTGAACCCATCAACGATATTGAGGAACTTCAAAGGGGTTTTGAAAACGCTGATTTAACAGCTTCTCAGACATATGCATATATGGCTGCACTCTACTCAGCTAAGTATAAGAGTGCTGCGTTTATAAATGCTATACCATCACCAATAGCAAATGACAATGCATTTGTAGAGCTCTATAAGAAGTCTAGGGGGGTTGTTTTTGGTGATGATGGGGCAACTGGTGCAACACCACTTACAGCAGATCTTCTAGAACACCTTTATGAGAGGAGTAGGAGGGTTATAGGTGTAGCACAGTTTAATATTGGCGGAAACATGGACTTTTATGCTTTAAATATGCCTGAGAGGAACATTATGAAAAAGATCACTAAGAGCAGTATGATAGAAGACATACTCGGCTACAATATACCCAACTACATTAGGCCAACAGGGTACCTAGAACCCCTCGGAGATAAGAAGTTCGTTGCCATGATCATTGAGTATATGAGTTTTGGAGAGTTCAAAGACGAAATCTATATCGTAGCGAGAATAAATGATAGTCCTGCACTAGCAGGATTACTCGTAGACCTTGTAAGACTTGGTAAAATAGCTATTGAGAGAGAAGCTTATGGAACAGTATACGAGGTAAACGCCTTCTACATGAAGAGGCCTGGTCCACCTGGAAGTAGAGCTATATCTAAATTCCACGCTTACTTAAAGCTATTAAAATGGCTTGGTTTAAGAGATATGAGGATACCGGAGTGAGCGTGAGTGTGAAGTGCGAATAGTACTTATTGGTGCTCCAGGAGCTGGTAAGGGTGTTTACGCCCAATACTTCAGAGAGAAGTATTGTATTCCACATATTTCAACTGGTGATATTTTTCGCGAAGAGATAGCTAAAGGCACAGAGCTCGGTTTAAGAGTAAAACAATATGTTGAACGTGGATTACTAGTACCAGATGAAATAGTTATAAATATTGTTAAAGAGAAGCTTAAACAACCTAATATGCAACGAGGCTTTATACTAGATGGTTTTCCTAGAACACTTGTTCAAGCTAAGGCCTTAGACGAGATCACTAGAATAGATATAGCTATACACCTACTTGTCTCAGAAGAAGTAGCTGTGAAAAGACTTAGTGGTAGAAGGGTTTGTCCTAAGTGTGGTAGAGTATATAATATTTACTATGAACCTAAGCCGAGAGAAGATGAGAAGTGTGATTATGATGGTGTGCAGTTAATTCAGAGACAAGATGATAATCCAGAAGTAGTTAAGCAGCGATATAGAGTTTTCTATGAAACTCTCACTCCAGTCTTAGAATATTATACTAGTACGCGGAGATTACTTGAAGTAAATGCAGATAAATCACTCTCAGAGATATTGCCACTATTAGAGAAAATACTCGTAGATATTGGTGTTTTAAAACTAAATCCATGTAAAGATGTTAAAATTGACTAAGAAGGTAAATAAGAGAAGTGAAAAATACCTATTAGATCTTGTTTTAAAACTAGTTAGTGAATTTGATAATTATTTTAGTAATGGCTACTTAAATAGTGAGGGTTGGAAGGTTTTTACTATTATTAAGAGACTAGCACTTAAGAGTAGACCTGAGTTAGCTAGGAGAATTAAGAGTATTAATCAATATAGTAGTTATGAGGAGGTAGTTGAGGTTTTAAATAGTTTAATAGAAAATGTAGAGTTTAGTGAAGAATATTCTTAGCTCTCTTATTATTTCTCTTATTATTTCTAGCGAGTATAGATAAGGTATTATTACCGCAAATGTCAAAATACCCGCATTTAGAACAAGTGTTTTTCACTAATAGTAGTGTTTCTCCAGGTAAAACACCATATTCTATTATTATTTCACTTATATCGTTCACGAGGCTTCGCAGGATTTCAATGAATTTAACTATTTTCTGCTTATTTTCAGCGGCAATTACTACTATAGCTTCTTTACCATTATTACCCTCAATATAGGTGATTACGTGATTACAATATAGTGAGAAATATGTTATTTTCTCTAGGTTACTGCCTTTAATCTTAATAAATGCTGCTTCTCTACCTAGGATATTAGCTGGGAGTGCTATAGTTGGAACTATTTGTTTCTTGGAGAACAAGGTCTTTACTAATCTCCTAACAGAATTATACTCTAGGTTTAATTGAGTAGAGAGCTTTCTAATACTAGCTCTAGGGTTTGTTAGTAATGCTTCTACTATGATTGATGTTTGATTATGCCCCCTCGAAATATTTGTCACCATGTTTTTGAATATTAAAAACCCCTTTTAGCTGATATAAATTCTTCTTCAACGTGAAGATGTTGTTTAAGAGGTGTTACTAGGAGAATAATTAGTGGAGTGTGAGCTGTGGGTAAGTGTAGATATTGTGGTAGAAGTAGTATTCTCGTGAGTAGTGTTATAGGAGTTTGTGTTGACTGTGTGAGAAGAGGATATTTACCACTAGAGGAGCTACATAAGTATTCGCGAGAGAAGTTTAAATTACCACTTGCTAAGAGTACTGGTGAGGGTTTTAAGTGTAATATTTGTGGTAGGAGGTGTGTTATTTCTACACCTGAGGGTAAAGGGTATTGTGCTTATAGAGCAATAATATCAGGATCTCTAAGCTTATCTACTAAAAGCCCCGAGATCGCTATTGGATTTTACTATTATGACCCACATCCTACAAACTGCGTAGCATTGCCAGTCTGCCCTGCAGCGACTGGTTTAGGGTATCCAAATTACGCTCTCACCCCTAATGGTGAACGCGGCTACTATAATATTGCTGTTTTCTATGGTGGTTGTAATCTTGATTGTCTCTATTGTCAAAACTGGGAGTATCGTGAAATGGCTACTAAAGCTAAGCCTACTCTAAGTATTGAGAGCTTAGTTAAAGCTGTGAATTCTAAGACTACATGTGTGTGTTATTTTGGAGGAGATCCAGGCCCATTTGCACCACACGCTATTCTCGCATCTAAGAAGATGATTGAAAAAGCCAGGTCCATTGGACTCGGTGTTTTCAGAGTTTGTTGGGAGACAAATGGTCTCTGGAATCCCACACTCCTAGAAAAAGCTACTCTACTTAGTTTAGAGACAGGTGGAATTGTAAAAATAGATTTTAAAGCATGGAGTCCAGAAGTATATAGAGTTCTCTGTGATATTGAAGAGAAACATGTAGAGTTAATAAGAGAAAACATTAAACTAGTAACAAGATATTTTAATAAGAGGTTAAAGCCACCACTACTCGTAGTATCAACACTACTAGTACCAGGTTACATTGATGAATATGAGATTGAACAAGCTACAAGGTTTATTGCACAGTTAAATCCAGAAATACCATATATATTTCTCGGCTTTCACCCAGACTACGTGCTCTTAGATCTCCCAACTACTAGTAGAAATCACGCAGAAAAAGCTGTTAAAATAGCTCGTGAAAATGGTCTTAAAAATGTTTGGGTTGAAAATGTATTCTTACTTGGTTATGCCTATTAGTATTTCTAAGCATGTCTTTTAATATACTCTAAATCCTCTAGTTTAAGCCTCCAGCCAGTTGCACCTAGAATTTCTTGTACGTGATTAATACTTTCACTTTTAGGTATTGCTACTACGTTTTTATGACTTATTAAATAGTTGAGTGCTACTTGTACTGGTGTTTTACCATATCTTGATGCTATTTTAACTATGGTGGGGTTTACGACAACATTACCTCTTTCAAGTGGTGTATATGCTTGAATTGTAATATTGTTTTCAACACAGTATGGTAAAAGCTCTTTTTCAACATAGTGTCTTGTGAGGACACTATAGTGTACTTGGTTTACAACTATTTCAGCTTTTTTAACTGCTTCAATAGCCTCTCTTAACTGTGCAGTATCGAAATTACTAACACCAATATATCTTGTTAAACCATACTCATAGATAACTTCAAAATTTCTAACTTGCTCAGTTATACTTAACTCCTCATTAGGCCAATGTATGAGCACAAGATCTGCTGAGGAAACTCCAAGTCTACGGAGAGATTCACGAGTAGCTTTTAATACTAGTTCCTTATCAACAAGTCTATCAGGGAGGATTTTTGTAGTTATAAAAACAGAGCTCCTACCAACATGTTTAATAACTTGACCTACAAACTCTTCTGCACGACCACTACCATACATTTCAGCTGTATCAATTAAATTAACGCCATGAGTAATAGCATAGATAAATGCCTCTAAAGCCCTATCATAAGATCTTATACCATAAGTTCCAAGGCCAATTGCAAAGACTTTATCTGACCCTATGTACTTATAGTCACTTAGATCGTAGAGTGACAGAGTACTCCACCTACATTACAATATTCTCCTCTAGGGAATTTAATTATTATATATTAGGGTCAAAGAGATCTTCAAGGTGTAGAAATGGTGACTTTACTTGTTAAAAAATAATATTAAAACTCGTAAAAACGTGAGAGTGTTAGTAATTACTAATAGTGGTGTCTATTTTGAAGATGAGAGTAGTGGAGTTATAGAGATATATAATTGTAATAGAATTTCTTGTAGTAAGTGCTTACTTAAACATGTTTGTGGGTATTTGAGTTGATTACTAAGAGAGGAGATAAAGTTAAATTCACATGTTTAAGATGTGGTAAGTGTTGTAGTAGTGGCCCTAATGTCTCATTAACAGCTAGCGATATATGTAGAATTGCTAAATATCTTAGTGTAAATTGGAGAGATCTTGCGGGTAAGTATGTATATGCCATTATAGCCGACTACATACCAATAGTAGTTTTAAGAGGTGTAAATGATAAATGCGTCTTTTTAAAATACGTCAATAATACACCTACATGTATAATATATCCAGCTAGGCCTATGAGATGTCGATTATACCCCTTCCTCCCAATAGCACCAGGTGAAAACAGTAAACTAGAGGTTTCAGCGAGGTGTCCAGGTATTGGGAGAGGAGATATTGGTGAGCCCCCATGGGGTATTCTAGAAGAATACCTCAAAGAAGTTAAAAACCACTATACTAAGCTATATGAATTAATATTTATAAAAGGAATTGAGCCGCTTAAAGCCCTTGAAGAACTATTAGATACCACGTGTTCACTTAAGTAATCTTCTACTTAGAAAACACATTAATAGTTCTCGTAGTTTTAATTTAAACGTGAATTTTCAATAAGTATGCTAATGAATTATTTCACAAGGAATATCTCCTATTTTTAAATGAGAATTTTGATTTTCAAGGGCTATTATGTGTCTAAGTGGAGTATTATCTGGAATAATTCTCAAGTAAGAGCTTTTTTCAAATTTTCTCCTCGTAATTTTGAGGACTCCGCAATCAGATCTAATATTACACTCCTCACTACTCACATTACTCGGTGCGAGGTTTTTACACGCTTTAACTAGTAGGTCGAAATCACCACTTCTAAGTGCTGTTTGAAGTATAATCCAGTCTTCGAGTTTGCCTTTACTTATAGGTGTATTTACATCTATATGTGGTTCAAGGTAGAAGTAGTATTTCTCTGTGTTAATGAAGTCTATGGTAACTGGTAATATGTTGTTTTCATAGATGAGGAAATTACATATGCCACCATAAAACATTGAATAGGCTCTAACTAGGTCTATTGTGTATAGATCGCTTAGTTTATTCGTTGCAATAGCACTACATAGTTTAAATGTAGAGTTTCGCCAGTCAATTTGCGGTATGTTTGATAAAACCTTGATCTCTCCACTCCGCGATATTAAGAGGTTAAGTCTATAGTTAAGTATAGGCATTACTATATAGCCTTTGAGGTCACGATATTCATATGAGCCTAGGATTAATGTAAAGGGGCAACTAAATAGCTCTCTATAACTCCACAACTACACTTTACACCTCTATTGGGATTTAATAGAAAAACCTATAAATACACGTATTCATAGTTAAGGTCTGAGTATTTATGTAGTAGGGAGGCTTATTGAGAGTAGGTTACATAGCGGTCTTCATAATATTAGTGTTATTTGTGAGCATGATCTTACCTGTATTTGCTGATTCAACTAGTGTCTATATTAGTAATTTGTGGTATTATATTGTATATGATCCACGTAGTAATGAGGGTATTGTTGAAGTTAGAGCTACTATTGACTTAAGTGAATTAGCTTATATTGAAATTCCAATAGATGTATTTAGTGAAGACGCGAAGTTTAAGTTTATAAATTATACTTCTTCAGGCGATCTTCTAGTAATTGGATTAAATACTACTGAGAGTGAAATTACTGTGTTAGCTTCTGGTAGTGGTGAGTTGCGTGTTATTTTACAAGTTAATAGTTTAGTTGAAGAACTTGGTATTGGAACATACTCTTTAATAGTTAACACCGAGTCTCTATATAATACTACTTCTAGCGTTAGAGTAGAAATGTTTTTTATAGGTAAATATAATGTAAATGTAGATGCTATTAAAATGACTTCAAATACTTCTAGATTAGATAATATTACACATATAGTTCTCGATGGCTTTGGATTAAGCTTTATAATCCTCATACCGCTAGTAGAAACACCACAGGGAGAACAGCCATTACAGCCACCTATATTGTGGAGTGTAATAATAGTGGTTTTAGGAGTCTTCATAGCTGGAGGAGTTGTGTTTTACTTTTTACGTAGAAGAAGATTTGTTTTTACAGTTGAAAAAGTAGATTACTTATCTGATAGTAATTATAGAGCTATTATAAAAGTACTTGGTGATTCAGGTAATAGGGGGCTTTTACAAGCTGATATTGTAGCTAAAACAGGTTTACCTAAGTCTACTGTGAGTAGGAGAGTGAGGAGATTAGAAGAAGATGGCTTAGTTATTATTAAGAGATCTGGGAAGTATAATTATGTGTATTTAACAGATAGAGGTTTAGAGGTCTATAAGAAAATAGTTAGAGAGGGTGTTTAATGTTGAGTAATATGACTCCTCTATATGCTACTGGGTTTTTCTTTGTTAGAGAGTCGGGTTTAGTAGAGCAGATAATTATCTTTAATTACCATGATCCTCTGTGTGAATATAAGAGTATAGTTGAAGATGAGAAGAAACTTGTAGAGGAGAAGTCTCTACTAGTTAGAAATATGCAATTTTACTTAGATCAAGAGGAGGTGATTATAAATGGTGAACGAGCATATCCGAGAGTAGTTGATGTTGAAGTTGGTTTTCAAGGAGATTTTAAATACCCCTATATACTCTTCATAATAGTTTTTCGCGGAGTATTTAAAGAGGGATTAAATATCTATGAGGATAAATATGAGTCTGAAATAGCGGAGTATGATTATAGAGTTTACTGGTTCTTTCCACCTAAAGCTAGAGTCTTAACAGCACAACTAGGAGTTCCATATAGATTACTCGATAAGTGTAGGGTTTTAGTGTTTGAAGTTAAAAAAGGTACTAAGATAGGTGGTTATGAGAGAATAGAATTTGAAATGGGGAAGTAAGCTCTTTTAAGCAGAGTAAGTATAGATATAAGTAGATGATGTGAGGGGACCTCGAAAGAGCTCTGAGTGAGTGATGTGGGGCCAAAGCGCTGAAATCATATTCTTTTTCAAGTGTTCATGTATGAGTCCTCATAGTAGAGCTTAGTTATCAACGTAGTGGTGAGAGCTAAGTGGGGTAAAGGTGTTATTGTGGTAATGTATATAGATTACTCTAAATACCCCTTTGCCCTCTCGCAGCGGGAACTAGTAGAACTTTATGTTGAGAGGCCGAGTGTTCTTGCCTCTAGAGATGCTACTCTGAGAGAGAAGTTGAGTATTATTGTAAAAGAGATTATAGAGCGTGGTGAATTACCATATAATGCTTGTTCTAGTATTGAGGAGTGTGTTTTACTCTATTATACTATTTTAGACTTAGCTAAAGCTATTGGAGATAAGTGGTTTCAAAATAGAGTAGCTTTAGTTTACTCTAAATACGCCTCACGTAGCATGGTTCAAGAGAGTCCTGAGAAGTTGTTATTACTTGGGAGGAAATTAGGGTTAGAAGTACTACTTGTTTCAGGAGAACCTGATATACCGAAGATTCCTATGGTATCTAAGAGTGGGAAGGTAGTGAGATTTGTACCATGTGAGTTTGCAGTTTCTGTATTGAGTTATCTTAGAGTTGTTTCGCGTAGGTTAATACATGATCAATCGTATAATCTTATAAATAATATTGTTAAAAATGGCTATGTCTACCTAGATCAGAAAACATATCAAAGAGTTCTAGAAGAGGCTGTATTAAATACTATTTTATCAACTATTGAAGAGAGTTCACCACCACTAGGATTAGAGGAATTCACAAGACTAGTAGCTGATATTAAGAAGCTATTAGTAGAGGGTAGAAGAGAACAGTATGTAGAGCCTATAGAGAAGGAGAAGACTCAAGTAGCCGTTAAAATAGAGTTAAAAAGTGGAGAATTACCTATAATCGAAGATCTATTTCCACCATGTATAACTAGGATAATTAGTATTCTAAGGTCTGGTGGAAACCCGAGTCATGTGGAGAGATTTAATTTAGCAGCTTTTCTCGGCAGTATAGGGCTAGATGTTGATAGTGTTTTAGAATACTTTAAAACATCAGCAGACTTCAATGAGAAGATTGCAAGATACCAAGTTGAACACATACTTGGAATTCGAGGTGGTAAAAAGAAGTATTTGCCATATAGCTGTGAGAAAATGAGAACTAGTGGAATATGTCCTATTCAAGAGCAGTGTAAAGGAGGAAAAAACCCTGTAGCTGTCTACAAGTATAATATTAGAAAATATTTGAAAACAAGCAAAGAGAATAAAGATGCCGATAAAGCCGCCGGCGGGATTTGAACCCGCGACCACCGGCTCTCTTAACGGGCCTATAAACCTATACCACAGCTTACAAGGCCGGCGCTCTACCAGGCTGAGCTACGGCGGCTTACTACTAGAATATATTAGTTTAGTGTAGGTTTTTAATACTCATCTATGTTGGGGGTTTAGGGTTTAAAAGTGGTTTTAAGCTCTGATCTGAGCTTGATTAATTCATCTGGCAGATCTGTGGCTATACCGTCAACTCCTGTTTTTAATGCTCTTAATGCTTCTTCTCTACTATTAATAGTCCATGTTATAACTTTTAAGCCATATTTATGTGCAAAATTAGTAGATTTATCACTTGTAATTTTATGGTGTGGTAAGACTATTTTAGCTCTGAGTTTTACTGCGTCTAGAACTCTGCCTGGTGGTTGAGCATATATTAGTCCAGTTGTTATTTTAGGTTCTATTCTCTTAGCTGTAGCTAAGGCTTCATCATAGAAGCTTATAATAGCAACCTGGTCTATAATACTGTAGTTTTTAACTAACTCGATAACTTTAATAGTTGTATCAGGCTCTTTAATTTCAATAAATAATCCTACTTTATCTTTAACTACTTCAAGTACCTCCTCGAGTAATGGGATTTTTTCACCACTAATGAGAATGTTACTTCTAATCCAATTGTAATCAACACTTCTCACAGAAACATCTACTCCAGCTAGTCTCTTAAAGTCAGGATCGTGTAAAACTACGAGTTCACCACTCTTAGTAGCTCTCACATCAACTTCAACAATATCAACTCCTACACTAATAGCATAATTCACAGATTTCAACGTGTTCTCAGGAGCTCTACCTGCAGCACCCCTATGACCTATTATTGAAAATGGTTTAACAGAGAGTTTTTCAATAATATTCATGCCCATTTAACCCTTTTTCACTAATATTTAAACTCAATATAGTTAAATAAATTCATTTAATATGTACTCTTCACTCTTATGGAAAAATTTAAATACCAATATACACTACTCGTATTTAATGTGGTGTTATATATGAGGTTGTTTAATTCGGTCGTAGTTAGACCTCCTGTTAAAGGGATTACTAAATGTGTCTCAACACATCCATTAAGACACACTGTAAGTTATGATTTAGCAGTTAAGCAACATGAAAACTACGTTAAAATTCTCCGAGAAGAAGGTATTGAGGTCTATAAGTTACCGCCACTCGAGGAACACCCTGACTCTGTCTTTATTCAAGATACTGGTGTTGTAAGATCTCCTTCTAAAAGTGCTTTAATTGCTAGGTTTGGAGAGCCTAGTAGGAGAGGAGAAGAGGTGAGTGTTCGAGAATTTCTCAGAGGAATGGGTTTTACAGTTGTAGATGTTAAAGAACCAGCTACACTAGAAGGTGGAGATGTCTTAGTTACTAAGGAGGGAGTAATATTTGTAGGAGTTACTAGTAGAACTAATTTACAGGGTGTTGAGGCTTTAAGGAGATTCTTTAAAGAATATAAGGTTATTAGTGTACCAACTGATAAGGTATTTCACTTACTTGCAGCAGTCAACTACATAGGGAATAAAACCCTAGTTATAGTACCAGAGCTCGTCGACCCATCTTACTTTACTGGTTTTAAACTCATCCGTATACCACTAGAAGAAGCATATGCTGCAAACATGCTATATCTTGGCGATAACAAAGTACTAGTCCCCGAGGGATATCCCAAGACAAGTGAGATATTAAAGAGAGAAGGATATAGAGTTATTGAAGTAGATGTCTCTGAGTTTAGAAAATGCGATGGAGGCGTTACATGTTTAAGTCTAGCACTATACGAGGTTTAGCCCTACACTTGGAACATCATCTTAGTTAATAGTGTTCAAGAGCATGTTAGAGATCACTACGAGTACTTCTCCACTATTATCTTAAGTGTGAAACCGAGTCTCTAGTTAAAATATCTGTGAGTTTTATAGGTATATCTATTACATAGTTTATAACCGCCTTATAGACTTCTAAAATACCGCGTTTAGTGAGCTTATAGCCCTCATTAGTCTTCTCTACTAGTCCAGAGAGCTCCATGAGTTTAAGTAGTATTTTTAATCCTATGGGGATTTCTATTCTAAATGATTTAAACACCTCATCTCGCAATATAACTGCACTTAACTGATCAAAGAATAGTCTCCAAGCTCTTGAACTCTTACTCAATCTCCTCGCGTAGAGTGCAGGCAACTTGTTTTCTGATAAGAGCTTAGTATATGTGGTTACATCGTGTACGTTTATATATTGATAAAACCCAGTATTACTCCAGGCACTAGCACCTAATCCTATTAGGGGGCCAATCATTTCCAAGTTCACTGTTGCATACTCGTAGAGTTTTCTCGATATTGAGTATACTCTAGTGAGGTGGAGTTTTTGTTCTTCAGCAAATCTCAAAGCTTCCTCAATGAAGTAGTCTATAGCACTAACTTCTTGGTGTAGTTTACCGAGATCTACTAGTCTGTGTCCAGGAGAGTTCTTTGGTATTATAGTAGCATAATATGTTATTTGGTGTACACCTAGATCCATGGATTTCTCAAGATCTCTTCTAAAAGCCTTTAATTTTTCTTCGAGATTAAGCTCTACATACCCTTTAATACTAGGTGTGAGAAACATTAAGTCTACATTAATCCACTTAAACCCAGCTTTAACACTATTCTCTACAGCGAGTACACTATCTTCAGGTGTGTGTTTTCTACTGAGAGACTTTAAAATCCTCTTATCAAAACTCTGAACACCAATACTAACTTCATCTATACCACTACTATAAAACTCCTCTACAATCCTGTAGTCTCTAAAGTCCTCAGGGTTAACCTCGATACCAACACCACATTTCACAGTAAAGAAGTCTGAGAGAGACTCTAAGAACTTCTTATAGAA
>JAJHQS010000010.1 GCA_020833225.1 Desulfurococcaceae archaeon | reverse complement strand
CCACTCTACGGGAGTTGTTCAACCCTAGTCGCCTAGGGGTACACCCACTCCCATCAGGTAATCGGAGTTCATGGATTGTTCATCAACCTCAAGACTTCATCGGCTTCAAACTCCTATCACTATTACTGTATTTGAAGAGAGTTTAAAAAACCCTACTTATAATAAATGTCATTAGTGTTAGAAATGTCTGAAAGGTCGTTTGTGAAAAAGACTATTACAATACGAAAGGACTTGTGGAGAGAGTTCGAGGTTGAAGCTACTAGGAAGTTTGGGCACTACGGTGCCATTAGAAAAGCTATCGAGGAGGCGATTACACTATGGCTCGAAACACAGAAGAAAGAGTCACAGTAGTTGGCAAACTATTAATCCCTGATGAGATATCAGCCTCTAGGCTACTACTACTCATGAGGAAATTTAGAGATGCTGTTGAAATAGCTCACAGCCTACTTTACAAGAAGGGGTTGAGCGAGAGCGAAGTCAAGAGGAGGTTAACGAAGTATCTGTCTAACGCATGGTATGCTTACTCAGCCATCAAGATGGCAAAACTATATAGAGAGCAAAACGCATTAAGCTGAGAAAGCCACAACTATACTCAGTCGGCTCTAGCTACGAGAAGGGGAATAGAAATATAAAACTCGTAGAGGCAAATAGAGTACTCATAAAAATACCCCACGAGGTAAATGGTCACGAGTGGGCAGAGTATAAGGTCTTATTTGGGGAGGAATACATCCCTGTGATTAACGAGCTAATCTCGGGATATTACACTTATGGTGCAGGCGTCAGCATCAAGGTCGAGAAGAATGAGGATTGGAGAGATGTGTGGAGTAAGCGACTCATATTATACCTCAACATCCCCATAAATCTCTACGTCAAGTATATGGGAAGCGTTATCACCAATGTATCTAGCAACGCCCTCCTATGGGCTGGCTTCGACTTCAATGTTGACAGGGTTTGTATGGCTATTGTAGACTCTGCTGGTAGGCTTAGAGACACTAAGACGGTCTTCTTCTCCAACGCCGTGAACATGCCTAGAGAAGTGTCAGAGTCGATGAGGGAAGAGGCTTTAACAGAACTAGTGAAATACGCTGTTGCACATGGAGTTAAATACCTGGCTGTTGAAGACCTCGAGAGACCGCGTAGAGTCAAGGGCAAAGTTGGAAAGTGGGCTCTCAGACAATATATTCAACACTTAAGAGTACTTGCGAAAAGATTTAACCTAGACATACTAGAAGTGAACCCAGCATACTCCTCAATAGACGCCATTGGAATAGCACTAGCACAAGGTCTAGACAAACACACAGCATCAGCATACCTAATAGCCCTGAGAGGCCTTAGACATCAATAGATATGAGCACTACAAATAATTATGAAAACTTAAACAGCCTTTCTCCAAGGGTATTTAAAACACCCTCTAACATTTTGAGTGATGTCTTGCCAAAACCAATAATGTGAATTCTACGAGCACTATATGTTTTACTATTAATTCTCACTACATCTCCTTCTATATGTAAGACTCTTTTAACAACAGTAGTAGGATCTACTGCTCTAAAACCCTCTGAGACTATTTCATTGAGTTTACTCGCAATATTCTCATCTAGTAGTCCTTGAATCCTCGTTAATTTTATAGACATATTAATACCTACTTCTAGTTTTCTCCTCTTAAACGCTTCTTACCTCTCTCTCTAATAGCTACTAGTAAGTTGCCGGTTAATTCTTCGGGTTTAACACCTAGTCTCGCTAGATCTTCCTCAAGATCTAGCTCTGTGTAGATCCCATGTTCATTGAGTATTCTCCTAGCTTCATCTAAGCTCTTAGTGTATAGTAATTTCTTAGAGACCTCGACTAGTTCTATTACTATGGGTGCCTTTAAATAAAAAGTCATAGTGTTGAATAATGATACCTCTACACTACGAGAACCTCTTCGCACAGTTAACATACCTCTAAAACCCCTATAAGCTAGTAGTGATATATTAGATGCCTCACTATTAACATAGTTGAGTAGTTTTTCAAGGATCTCCGCGTCTAGATCACACATAGTTGTGACACCTAAGAGACCACCTCTTAATGCAATTTTATCTATTCTACTAATCACATAGCTCTGTGGAAGTTCACCATCACTACCAGGAGAATGGACTGCTAAAATACCATTAAGCCTAGAAAGCGCAGCTAATCCTACCCAGTCTGCTAATGGACTCCACAACTCCTCTTCAGAACCTGTAGCTAAGCTATCACCGCCTACATCAACACCAATAATTAAATCAGCTCCTTCAACATCCAAGATCTCTTTGAAAGCTTTGACGTAGCCCTCAACACCACTATACATATCTATGATGTATACAGGCCTACTTAGAACTCTAGAGACACGTATAGCTTGTGGTATAATAACACGTCCACCACGTAGCACATAAGAGTCGCCTGTCACTAAAACGTAGTGTTCTCTACGTGTTATTGGATTAATAATTTCTCCTAGTTTTATAGGGCCGGGCACTGGATCATATATATACCTCTCCCACGCGATAGAAGATAAAATAGTTTCATAATTACACCTCTCTAATGTATTAGCAATCATAGCTGCAGATGCAATATCACCGCCTCCACCAATAGCAGTAACGAGAATCCTGCTACGTGGTTTAAGAAAACAAAACACACTCAACTCACCGCGTGTGGGGGTTAAAAGCACATAGATTACTCTAGTAATCTTAACTAGGTTTAAAAAGATTTTACTTAGATTCTACGAGTAGAGAGCTTATCCCAAGATCTAGTGCTAATTCAGCCACATCTCTTGAATACTCTGCAACTCTACGAATACTCTCGAGAATAAGTCTTAATGCTATTAACTCCCTTGTACTCAGAGTTTTTAGAGCTCTCTCTAGTAAACTTCTTTCTCTCGCCTTAAGAACTTCAACTTCTATAGCAATGTCGTCTACTGCTACAGGGTTTCTTGAGAGAAATGCATTTATAGCTTTTTCAAATATTCCGTGAACATATGTACAGATCTCTGAAGCCTCTTTTAACTCTGGTCTTACCTCTCCTAGTTCTAATATGTTCTTTGCAATATTAATCGCGTGATCTCCTATTCTCTCAACAAGCTTACTCAGGGATCTATAAGTGATTAGATCTACGGGCTCAATATTACCTGCTAATTCACAACGCCCCATAGCCATATAGTTTATTAATCTCACAGCGTAAAAATAGATTCTATCTATACTATCATCTTCACGTATAATTTCATTAGCAAGTGCTACATTTATTCTTGAGAGTGCTGAACAAACGTCTCTTAGTACTGAGGATGTTAATTTTATTAATCTCTCAATAGCATTACTAAGAGGTATACTCCTATGGTCTAATAGTACTTGGAGAACAATTTCTCTATCACTCTCATTAGTGACCTCTACACCCGGTAGTCTTCTAAGTGCTACTTCTCGAACAGTATTTCTCACAGCAGGATCTATATAGCCCTTCAAAACGATCTTGTCATAGCCCATAATATATGTTGCTATAACTCTCCTAGCGAGACTATCAGGATTACCAGTAGAGGTCTCAATAACAGCAACCCTCTCAGACTGTTCACTAGTCTCCAGTGCTCTGAATGGTTTAATAATAATAAAATCACCCCTCTCTTCAATTACAACCTGATCTCTCTCTTTCAACCCTCTCGCTAAAACCCAGTTCTTTGGTAGTGAAACTATGTAGCTAGATCTCCCCGTAAACTGAATTTTCCTCACATACCTCTTCACATTATCACCGAAAAATATATAGTTAAATTAGTGAAATATATAGACTAATTCTAGTAATCTACTATAACTACATAGAAGGTGGTAAAAACACTTTACTTCTCTTTTTTCTCTAATTCTCTCTTAACTTCTTCTTGTAGCTCTCTTATCTTCTTAATACTCTCTTGTACTTTTTCTAACCATTCTTTAGAGGCTTCAATACCTTTTCTCACGAAAAATGCTACTGCCTCACTTCTACTCTTAAAAATCCCAGCATCAATGAGCTCATCAATGATTCTCACATCTTCCTTCTTTAATCTTATAGATGACACGACAGTTGAGACTTCTTCAACAGCCCTTTCTAACTCGCCGAGAGCGGTTTTCAAGGCCCCACTAACTTCTTTACTTATAATCATAGCTAATTTTTGAGGCATCATAGAAATAGCTATCCAGGGGCGTCTACTACGCCATTCAATAGGCACATGAGATTCAAGTTGTTTCACAACATCTTCATACTTCTTAGTAAACTCTCTAACTTTATCTTCAATAAGCTTCTCAATCTCTACAATACTACTCTTAGCTTCTTCACCAACTTCACGTTCAATTTCTCGCAACCTCCTCTCAATATCAAATAGATCAGCCTTAAAATCGTCAACAACACTTTTAAGCTCTCTATAGAGGCGCCTAGGAGATATAATACCACGCCATGATAAAACAGACTCAACAATATCTTCTAATTCTTCAAGAGCCCTCTTATAAGACTCTTCAATATCTCTCTTAAGCTTATCAATTTCTTCTCTCCAATTCATCTTACCACCTTACACCCTTACATGTATTATAAATTACAGACTTATAAATATCATTCTTAACTAGATAATAAAATTAGAATTTCACTTAATATGAAATTCTAGTCTCTAAAGGAAAGATTAATATAACTCAACATGGTGTGTGAAGTCAACATATATGGCTACGTAGTTTTCTTAGTAAGTGTTCAACACGTAATGCTAGATTTAGTCTTCTACTTTCTTTATACACTATAGGTTTATCTCTAAGAACATTTAAGACTATTCTCTCAACTAATTTTTCAAATCCAATTTCATCATATAGTACCCTATAACCAGCTACAACGCCTGAAACCACTGCACCCGGTGAAGTGTTTTCAAAAAGCTCTCGATATCAAATATTAAAATGTCATAAATACTATTACGATCGATCTTTCTAATAGCCCTCATTACTGCTACTTCTAACTCTACTTTTTCTCTTATATCAAGGTTTATTAACAACAATTATTAAATCTATATCTCTAGCTCTACGTGGATTATATACATAGCTTCCAAATATAAAGACTAAAAGAACTCTCTTATCACACTCTTTAGCTACTTCGAAAATTCTAGAGAGAATGTTTTCTTTTAAGATAATTTCCAGTCACCTCAATTACTCTCTTAGCTAATTCAATACCTTTCTCAGCAATATCTCTAGTTATAATTTCCTCGGGTCCATAAACCTCTCCCCTAAATAGAAGTGGGTATCGAGATCTAGTGTAATACTCCGTGAGAAATTCTAACGCATTCGCAATAATATTAAACTCTTCTACCCACTCTTTCTCAAAAACCTCGAGAAATATAGATAGTAATTCTGGGCCATGACTATAGATAACACGTCTCTTCACTTCAAGTAATGCTTTAACACATTTTTCAACACACTGCTGTGCGTAGAAGACAGCTTGAGGATAATCTAGAAATTGTAGTGCTCTAAGAGCTCTCTCCAAGTCTCTCTTAGCTTCTTGATAATACTTCTCAGCAAATTTATCGTAAATACTCACTTAATTTTGATTTAAAGCTTATAAATAAGCACACTGTTTATATAAATACATGAAGGTGTCTTTATGAAGAGAAGAACTCTTCTAAGTCTCATTGGTTCAATTCTAACTCTAACAACTCTTCTAATTATAACAACACCGCCAACACTATTAAGCACTACTAGTACTCCTAGCGGTGTGAGAATAATCTGGGGGCCTACACCAATAATGGAGGGTGAAGCTACAGGTTCTAATGACTTAACTATTATGAATGAGTATTATGCTGTAGCTTTTGGATTATCAACATTACCACCATGGGGTATTCCAAGGGGACATATAATTGACTTAGCACCAGTTGGTGAAAAAACAAGTGATGTGCTAGCACAATTTAGCTTCCCACTAAATGATTGGGCTAATTGGGCTGTTATAGACCTTGAGAAGGGGTTTATAGTTATTGATGAAACACCACTCAGAGCTATAGTAATTGCTATTGGTAAGTGGAGAGATCTTATTGTAAACTACACATATGTATTTGAGTCAGGTAAACCATATTTCACGGTATTAGTTAATGTGACGAATACTGGTACAATTACTTATGTAAACCACATTATGGGTCCAGCTATAACTTTTAAAAGAGGTTGGACATTTGTACCAGGATATGGGACTGGGAGAATAGTTACGGGTCCACGAGATCCGTATGGAATAATTGACGACTGGGCAGTTGGCTACCATGAGGATTTTGTAGTAGGCCTCTATGCGCCAAATTACACACATATATCATTACAAACATTCTTCGTAGACACATTTTACAATGTAACACTAAAACCTGGTGAATGGAGGACTTTTACATCTTACATAATAGTGTTGAATACCGGAGATGTCTGTAGAATAGCTGAAATTATTACACAATTTAGAAGTGAGAGTTTAGGAGTTATAAAGGGTTCTGTATACACTACTAAGGGCGATCTCGTGGAGAGAGGTGTCGTCATATTTGAGAAGGATGGTAAGCCATATTGCTGGGGAATTGTATCTAAAGGTGTTTATGAATCGCGTGTGCCAGCACCTGCAACATATAGTATCCATGCTATTGCACGTGCACATGGACCTAGCTCAAAGAAAACTATTACTATAGAGCCTGCGAAAACCATAGAAGTGAATTTTACAGATGTGACACCACCTGGTAGAGTTATTGTAGAGGTGTATAGGAGTGATACAAAAAACCTCACAGATGCTGTTATACTAGTATCTTCACTCTACGTCCCACCAGTAATGTATTTAGCTGTGGGGACAGCTTATACAGACCCTGTGAAGATAGGTGTGGCCGAGATAGATCTCGCCCCAGGAAACTATACGATCTCTGTAGGCTGGGCGCCAGGATTTCTCAGTAAATGGATTAACTTATCTTTTACACTGAGCTCAGATGAAGTGAAATTCTTTACTGTTACAGTAGACACGTTATTTAAGCCGAGTGATCGTGGCTGGTATATGGCTGACTTACATCATCACGCGGATTACCTAGATGGTAAGACACCACCACCATATGTTGCTACAGCACAATCTGCTTTTGGATTAGACTATGTGTTTCTATCAGATCACGACTATATAGGAAACTGTGAAGCTACAAGAAAATACGCTGAAATGAGGAATAAGACTTTTATATGTTCAGTAGAGATCTCGCCTGAGTGGGCTCACTTCAACGTATACCCAATACCTTATTCTGAGAGATTAATATATAGAGGTACTCTGAGAGAAATAATTACAGCTGCAAGAGCTGCAGGGGCTCTTGTAATAAGAGCTAATCATCCATATATAGGTGGGCTTTTCATAGCTCAAGAACAGAATGCTATTCCAGGAGGCTACTATGAAGACTGGGATGTAGCTGAGATTAATGGGCCATGGGGTAGTGATGATAATCGCACATTAATGAAGATGATGTCATTGTGGAGTCTAGGTATAAAGAAATACTTAACAGCTGGTAGTGATGTACACGATGTATGGGCTACTCCGAGAAGCGGTTTCCCAAGAGTAGTAGCTTATATTCCAGAAGGACCCACTGTAGAGGGTTTAGCTAGAGCTGAGCTTACTGGGAGGACATTTATAACTTATGGACCATTTGTATTAACAGATCCGCTTCCAGGATCAATTATCGGCATTAAAGATATATCTGAAAACATAGCTATTAACGTGGAGCTATTTGCTGTTGAAGGTCTTTCAAGGCTTGAAGTGTGGTCTCAAAGTAGAATAGCATATACTACGAGTTTAAATGGTACTTCACAAAGACTTACACTCATACTTCCAGCTGAGAAACTTGTAGATAGAAATAGGGGTTTCGGCTGGCTTATCTTAATAGTCTATGACACACGTGGTAATAGAGCAATAACTAACCCGATCTGGATAGACCTTAACACCGTATTAAAAACTGAGACATTTACATTTACAATAATGACAACTACGACTATAACAACAACACTTACAGTTGAAACAACAACTACTATGTATGAAACAGTAACAACAACAGAGACCACAACAACAACTAAAACTGAAACTACAACAAAGACTTTAACAGAAAAAGTTATAGAGACATCGCTAGTGTCAACAACACTATTTACACCAGACTACACATTAACTGGTGTTATAGGAGTAGTAGTGTTCCTCCTGGGATTAATTGCAGGACTAATGCTTAGGAGGAAATAGTTTTTCATGCAACCTTAATATTTCATATATTTGTTCTTTTATGTTTCTGTTCTAGAGTGTTTTATTTATTAGTGTTTAAATAGCATATTTAATCTCGTGGTGTGTTAAGTGTGGTTATTGCTCCGGGTGGTGTTGTTAGGGGGCGTTATAAGCCCATAGTGATCACCGCGATTATAGTAATTAATACTCTAGTGTATATTTATACTAGTTTAGCTTCAGATACTCCACTATTAGCCTCTAGTAGTGAGAGTATTTATAAATATGGTTTTATACCATATCTATTGTTCTCAAATCTTCAAGAAGCTCTCTATAGGATATTTACAAGTATGTTTATACATGCTGATCTAATACACATATTCTTTAACATGTATTTTCTCTGGATTTTTGGGTCAAGATTAGAGGGGCTTATAGGGCACTTTAAAACATTGTTATTATACATAGTGTCAGGTATTTCAGCAGTACTTTTCCACGTAGCTTTTATACCTATAGGTGGCTATAGTGCTCTCGCAACACCAGCTGTAGGTGCTTCTGGAGCTATAAGTGGTATTCTAGGGGCTTATCTCCTCATGTTGCCTCATACAAGGCTAGTTATGTGTATGTTCTTCTTCTTTATACCATATTGTTTTAAACTCTCTGCAGAGGCATTTATGATTATATGGTTTATACAACAAGTAATCTACGGCTATCTTAGACTTGGAGGTGTAGCTTACTTCGCACATGTGGGTGGATTTGTAATGGGTCTTTTACTAACACCATTACTTTTACGCCATGTAATGAGACCTGAAATTCCACTAAATGTTTTCAGGTACCTTGAACACTTATTAGGTATATTTTTACCGAGACCTCGGGGAGTGAGCCCTCTAACAAAGGTTATACTAGTATTATTATTGATAGCTATATCTGGGGGTTTTCTCTACGCATCTCTTAACACGAGAGATACTACAGTATATCTCTCAAGTGTAGAGGTAAATGATCAAGGTGACTACGTTGTCTTTGCTATAACTCCTAGAGAAGTAGTAGCGAGTAGTAGTTTACAAGAAGATGTACGTATATTAATTAATAGACTTATTAATACACCATATGTGTATAATGTAGAATATGCTAATAGAGTAGAGAATATAGTAGCACAGTACTATGTAAATGTCCTTGGAGTTAGAGTACCAGTGAGTATTAATATGCTTGCTAAATACGATGAACTCGGAGTACTTGTAGAATCTCATGGCACCATGAACACGGTAAGCGTAATTGTAAGCCCCTCGGGTGTAGCCATAGGAACTAATAAAACACTGAAGTTTAATTTAAGCTCTAATAGAGTGGCTAGTGGACACGATATAAGTGGCATATGTCTCATTGCAGCAGGCATATCTATTCTAGCAGTTATATCGGTTGTTAAAAGTAGAGGGATCTTTTCACTCTATATTCATGAAGAAATACCTACACCATATTTATGAATGTACTTATAATCTAACACCATATTTATTCATAAATACAACTTCTTCGAGTGGTTTTCTAGGCTTTGGTGATGGAGATTCATCAGGATAACCTAGAGCTATAATAGCTACTGGTATAACGTTCTCGGGAATACCAAGTATACTTCTTATTTCTTCAATATTTCTCAATGTCTGGATCCATACAGCTCCAAGTCCTAGAGCGTGTACTGCGAGTAAGAAGTATATTGTAGCGTTAGCACAGTCAAGCATATATGATGTTGGTGATTCATCAACATGGCAAACTACGACAACAGCTAATGGAGCATTTTTTAGTGGTGATGCATATATGTGTATTGAGGCTAATTTAGATTTAATCTCAGTATCTTCAACTATAATAAACCTCCAAGGCTGACTATTCCTAGCACTAGGAGCAAATCGGGCCACATCAATAGCTTTTAATACCAGGTCTCTTGGTGGTGATTGAGGCTTAAATTTCCTAATACTTCTCCTAGACTTCAAGAACTCAAGTAGATTTTCAGTGTTAGACACTGTGAACACCTAAAAGCCCATAGTATAGGGGACAGAAGTATAAATTTATATATTGTAGTGGATTTATAAGTCTTACGCTTTATTGTGCTTTAAAAACCTAATCTCTCCTCTACATATGCGGTGAAAACTGTGATTACAACTTTTAATATTGAGAAATACAGGGCCTTAGCATTTGTAGCAGGCTTACTCGTATTAGCTATAGTATTGAAGTTCTTTGAAATACCTTATCCTCCCGCACCATTTCTTAAGTATGATGTGTCAGGTGTACCACTAGCTATTGTAGCATATTATTCATTGAAATATGCATTTAGCACATTGCCAATATACTATATTCTCCCAGTATTATTTGGCTCAGATGTTGTGGGCATGGCTATGAAGTGTTTAGCAGAGACTTCTACGTTTACACCATTAATATTGGTCTATAAGAAGGGCCCTAGATCCAATGAGTGGAGAATTGGCTTAGCTATTGGCTTAGCTATAATTTCAAGAATACTCTTTATGAGTCTTGCAAATTACCTTGTTACACCATATTGGCTTATGTGGAGTTATAAAATGCCATTTGAGAAGGCATATACCTTAACACTAGCATATATGCCACATATAGTGCTCTTTAATCTTACAATAACACTCATAATAGCTCCACTATCACTCACATGTATAACTATATTAAAAAGAGCGGGTTATTTGAAGTGAGCAGAGAATTTATAGTAGATGTTCTTGAAATACGAGATCTCTGGTTTAAATACCCTGTTGGAGACTGGGTTCTCCGCGGAGTAGATCTTAGTGTTAAACGTGGAGAACAAGTCCTCATCATAGGTGATACTGGTTCTGGAAAAACCACGCTTGTGAGGGCTATTACTAATATAGGTAGACTTATATATAATGGTGAAGTTAAAGGCTCTATTAGAGTTCTTGGCAGAGATCTACTGGAGTATACTAGGAGCGAGTTATTCAGAGTCATAGGCGTAGTTGGACAAAACCCCTACTTATACTTCACAGATCTACATGTCTACAGAGATCTCTACAATTATGCGGTAAGAATATACAGAGATCCGTTGAAAGCAGAGAGAGCTTTGAGAAAAATCGTAGAGACAATGTCACTACATAATCTATTAGAAAGATATTTCTTTGAGCTCTCAGGTGGCGAGGCTAAGAGAGTTATAGTTGCTAAGGCCCTTATAGCTGATCCACAAATACTCCTACTAGATGAGCCTTTAATGTGGCTTGATGAGTACGGTGTTAAAGATGTACTTGAAGTTCTCAGAACCCTACGTAGACTAGGTAAGAGCGTAGTAGTCTTTGAGCATAGATTTATACCTCTCATTGACTACTTTGATAGAATACTAATACTTAAACACGGTAGACTACACGAGGCTACTAGTAATGTGAGAAAACTTCTCACTACACAGAGAACTATGCTATTAGAAAACCCCTTTATAAAAAACAAACATGAAGAGAGAGAAATCGTCTTAAAGGCTATTGGAATTCATCACTACTATAACTCTAAGAGAATTCTACGGGATATTAACATTACTGTGAGAGATAATGATAAAATCCTCATATATGGTGTAAACGGCTCTGGTAAGACAACTCTATTGAAAATACTAGCAGGATATTTAAAGCCGAGCAAGGGGCTTGTAGAGAGAAGAGGAGATGTTATCTACATACCGCAAAATATTATCCTCTTCTACACTGAGGAGACTGTGAAACGCGAGATAGAAGAGATCTGTAAGAGTAGACATATGGGAGTTAACTGCGTAGAAGAGGGGTTAAAAAAAGTGAAATTATTAAACATAGATCTCGACATTTCACCATTTAATCTTAGTCATGGTCAAATGGTTAAATTAGCCATAGTACTCGCTACTATATCAAATGCTACTATTATACTAATAGATGAACCTTTCTCAGGCCTCACATATAGTGATAGATTAAAATTGATAAAAGAACTGCTAATATTAAATAATGCCGTAGTATTAGCGTCTAGTTGGATTGAGCTAGCTACTATACCTAATTGGAGCAGAGTTCTTAAACTAGAAAATAACGTGTTAATGCCACTAGATAGTATTAAGTCAACATATACCCTTGAGGAGTTAGCTGAAGCTTACGGTAAGCTCACAGGTGAAATTATTGCTTAGAGATCTCACGTATCTATTAGTATACTCTGAGAAAATACAGAGATTTGGACTTATAACTAGACTAATTATCCCTATAGTAGTACTTTACTTGATATTTCATACGAGGCTATATTCAAGCACGTTGCTTGAAGAAATAGTAGGATTGATCTTGATACTTATTTATGAGATGTTAATAGCATCGTGGATTCGTGGTTTTAAGGGTGTTATTTCAGGTTTAAAGCTCTACTTGATCTTTACTGCGATAAGCTCAGTGGTATTTCTAGTTAGTAGTTTATTTGGCATGCTTGCACCAGACCCTACTACAATTCCTGTAGCAGCATTAAGACTCGTAGTGTTTTTCATAGCTCTAACTCTACTATTCCAACTCATTTCACTCGACGAGTGGAGGACTATATTTGAGAAACTCGGTTTAAAAACGCCTTCAGAACTCTACCCACTAATACTACTACAATTACCACTAACACTCTACTATCTCTCAGAGTCAGCTACAGCTGTAAAATTAAAGTATAAGGGTCGAAGACTACACAGAGTAGTAGTACCACTAATACTCCTCACAGCACATACTTCTAGAAGTATTTTAGAATCATATGTAATATATGGGTTTTCTAGCAGGGTGAAAATTAAGCTTATAAGTAAATACGACATCATAATCTATATTACTCTCACAATACTAATAATTACAATACTACTCCTACATGTATTTCAATAATCAACACTAAATTTCAATAACACCTAAAACTATGCAAAATACATTAAGAAGAACGTTAAAGCTATTAGGATAAGAGAACTGTGTAACAACTGTGTCATCTCATGAACTAATAACGAACCTAATAAATTCAAACTAGAATTGAATGGGTTTAATAAAAATCAGTCTGGGGTTCGAGGCTCACTAAATCACCAGCGGCAGGGCTTCATCACATTACTATCTAAACACAAATAGCCTATTAAACCCTAACATAATTTATCTAAAAACAACAACAACTACAAAACTAGCATGTGTAAACTGAAAAGAATATGTCAAATAATACTTAGTAGAAAAAGTTAAGAAATTAAAAAGTAATATGGGCTATTTTGAGGACGATATTATATTGGTAATAGACTTCTAATGGGTGAAGGAAGAGCGGCTTTAATTAAAATCACTATGGTTACACCTAATCCGCTTATTAATAATCCAGCGGAAAATTTTCAGTAGAACTTGTTGATAAAACTTTACAAGTTATGATTAAATACTGTGGAGAAGTATTAGATAAACATAGGATTCATGTATTAAATACTAAAGAATTTCTGTGGTTAATTAAACTCATGTGAGGAATACAGGGTTAAAGCATTTTAACTATTTTTTAACCTTATTATGTCTCTTGGGCTCTTCTATTCGAGTATTGGTTTTTCAGGGCAGAGTTTTGTTACTAATGACTCTAAGATTTCTATGTACTTAGTCCCGTGATCTGGTATTATGGCTACAACATTGCCTCTTATTACATTGTTTTCAGCTAATTTTCTTAGTGCGTAGAGAACTGCGCCACCGCTAAGACCTATAAGTAATCCATCACTACGTGCGACCTCGACTACGGTGTTAAAGGCGTCTTCTAATTTAACATCTACTACTTCGTCGAGTTCTACGTGGCGAATCCACTTCATACCAGTTTCAATTCTCCTTATACCAGGTATAGTAGAGCCTACTGCTGGTTGAACTCCATATATCTTTACATCACTATATCTATTTTTAAAGTAGAGTGAAACAGCTGAAGTATGCCCAGAGGTGCCAAGTCCGCCAATAATAGCCTTAGGGGTTATGCCTATACTTCTAAGCTGATAATCTATTTCTTTAGCTGTATATTTCAAGTGTACAATGAAGTTTAAGTCGTTTTCGAATTGATTAAGTACAACTGCGCCATCACGAGCTGCATCTACTAATACGCTATTAACCATTGCAACTGTTATAGGGCTATCTTTTCTCACAACTTCAGCACCTAGGGCTGTAAATAAGTAGTCTATGCACTTCTGCACAGTTGATGGTAAGTATACTCGCACTTTGAGATTATAGTAATTTGCTAATCCAACAAGTCCTAAACCGGTATTTGTTGAAGTAGCCTCGTAAAGTTTTCTCGTCTTTACATAACCCCTCTCAATAGCATTTATAAGCATATACCACGCTACTCTATCTTTAATACTGAGGCTAAATGGATGATACCACTCTAACTTTGCCCATACGTTAACCCCTAAATCACTAAGATATTTTAACTTCACTATTGGAGTCGGAATATCTCTCTCAACGAGGTCAACTACATTACTATACACTCTCACAGAGGAACCTACAACGTTATAGTAGAAGTCGAGCTCACTTAGTGAAACCTCTACATCAATACTATTAGGGCTCTCAACTACTGGTACTAAGCGTGGCCCAAGAGCCCAAAGAGCATTATATAACTCTAAATCCTCATCAATAACTCTAAGTCCACTAGTAATACGTAGAGGACGTGTACTCCACTTACTTAGTAAACTCTTTAGAACACTAATGTACTTTTCTAATTCTATAAACTCTCCTCTAATATTACTTAAAGGTAAATACTTTAATTTATACGTAAAAACCCGCCTCAATAACTCTGTTATTTCAATATTAAAGCCCCTTAAAATAAAATCTTTCATTAAGCGTCGTAAAGATAAAATCAAGGTAACAAATTTACCCAGCAAACTCACATGTGTATGTAGCTAGAAGTTCCTCGAAATAATCTAGATCTATAAATACCTCTATATAGTTTCTTCGAGCTCTATGAAGCTATAGTATTCCCTCTGCTATGAGAATCCCATATTAGCTTCTTCATTAATAAGGGTTTCTCTGATAAGTAGTTTTAAACTATGTATTTCTGGTAAAAATAAATCTACATTTAACTATTCAAGGCGTGTAGATTTCCTCTTTAAATGTGGCAAATTTCAGCTTTCCCACTGTTAAGTGGGCGAGAAAGCCGGCTGTTAAATTGGGTTCATTATTTCTAAATACATCTTCTCTATAGTGATATGTTACTACCTCGCCTACGAATAGACTGTAATCTCCATAGGGGTGTTCACCTATGACCTTACACTCTAGATTTGCAAGAGCATTCTCAATTATTGGAGTTTTAACCTTGCTGGCTGATGTAAGCTTTAATCGCATTTTCTTTAATTTCTCAGGACCATGTTCTGAACCAGCTATAGATACATCACCCAACATGTCTAAGTTTGGAACAGCAACTACGAATTCATTATATTTCTTAACGAGCTTATAGGTATACCTTATAGGTGCAATAGCTACAGCAATAGTAAAAGGATTTGATGATGCAATAGTAACCCAGTCAGCAGCCATAATATTGACTTCTTCACCCAATCTACCAGACACTATTAGATATGTTCTGAGAGGGTATAGTAACCAATACATATTGACCAGCCATAAATTAAGGAATAGACGGTGAGGGTATATAAGCAGTTAATGATTAAAGTTGAAAAACGAATACACGGTATAATTAGAGAAGAGCTCTCAAATGTATTTAAAAATTAGTTAATTATACTTTGAATTATACTTTCACAGCCCCTCTCTTTCTGAGTTCATCGATGAGTGCAAGAATACCACTTATTAAAAGGTATATTCCAATAAGTATTGCCACTAGATCAGGCCACACTATTATGATAACGCCAAATATGATCATTAGAATGGCTATTACTAATCTCGGCACACTTATGCCAAGATATTTCTTTAAGAGCTCTTCAGCCTTCTGTTCAGCCATGTTTTCACCTACTTAATAAATTCTTGGAGGTTTCCTTTAAACTTTATAGTAGGTCTTAACTAAGCCATGCTTTGACTATTAATCTCACTCTACTGGCTGTTCTTGCACAGAGATCTGTTATAGTTTCTAGTGACTTATTTAAATTATATACTAGTAATTGTAGGGCGTAGGGTTTTATTAGGTCACTCATGTCTAATATAACCCCCCTATTTTGTAATTCGATTTCGTCTGCTTTCTCCTCGAGATCAATTATTTCTTTAAAATACTCGTCTACTCTCTCATAGTTTCCTCTTATAAAATTTGTAAAGTTCTCTGTTAATATAGATATGCTTTGAGATACTGTTTTCGCAAGCTCTACAAGTCCTCTTCTAACTCTCTCGGGTAGTTCGAGAAATGGTAGTATTGTGAGTTCTCGCGACGACTCTTTAATGTAATCACCTATTTCATCAATCATGTTAACTAATACTAATACTTCTTCTTTAAAACCCGGGTCGAGACTTGTAGCCGCTATACCCTCTTCTATAGTTGTCTTTAATTCTCCACTTTTATCTAGGAGTTTAATGACCTCGGAAAATAGTACTCTAGCTTCTCCTACTCTCATGTTATTTAATAATGCAATAGCTTGAGTAAACTTGTCAGCGGCGTTTTTAATAATATCAGCGTAGTCTCTAAGCACTCCTACTAGTGTCTTAGAAAACACATCTGTAAGTAATAGTTTCAAAAGACAACCCCGTGATAAGAGATGCTAGGTAAACTTTATATTCAAAAATATTAACATTGACTTTGGTGAAGAGTTATTGAGTCTTGAGGTAAAACTCCCAGAGCCAAATAAATCTACACCACTTTCTCAATTACTCTTAAAGAGGAGGAGTATTAGGAGATATGGGAGGGGGTCGTTAAAACTCGAAGAACTCTCACAAATACTTTGGGCTACATATGGCTTAGTTGATAAGAATAGGCGTGTAGTACCATCTGCCGGTGCAACATATCCTATCGAGGTCTACGTGTTTGTTAAGAATGTGGAGAATTTAAAACCAGGTATTTACAAGTACAATGAGGACAAGAATACTCTCATTCTCATGAGAGAAGGCGATTTCTCAGGGGATTTGGCTTCAGCATGTCTTAATCAAGAATGGGTTTATAGAGCACCAGTTAACATAGTACTTGTAGCTGTATATGAGAGGACTACGAGCTGGTATGGTGAGCGTGGTTTTAGATACATATATATGGAGGCTGGTCATGTAGGTCAAAACATATACTTAGCCTCTACAGAGTTAAATCTGGGTACAGTGGCGGTTGGAGCGTTTCACGATGAAGACGTGAAGAGAATTATTGGGCTTGGAGACGAGTACATAGTCCTCTACGTGTTTCCTATTGGGAGAATATAGTTTTTCACGGCTTACCTGACTTTGAAAGTATCATGTCTGGGGTTGTAACTGTAACTGTAGCATATCTCCTCCTATGGTAGAGTTTAACGCTTCTAATATACACCACGTAGTCTGGGTTTTTCAGCGAGACTGGCCTATTAATTTTCTCAGCTATAACTCTAATAGCGTCCATTGTGTGTGCAGGTAGTCTTGTCTCAGCCCAGTATAATCTCCCGTGAAGTATAACTCTAAAAGTCTTATCTAGTGGTATTTTTTGACTAGCTAGTTCAGTAGATTTAGCAGCTACTTCCTCAACATATGGGTTAACTACAGCATCTACTGGTATAACTCTGTAGAGTACTTGGATATCACTAATATGTTCTCTTAATAATCTCACAGCCTCATAGGGATTATCCACTCTTAGTAGTATTATTGATGGTGCTCTATCAACTAACACGTAGTTTAAACCAGAACGCCTAATTCTACTAAGTACAAACTTGTAGTTGTCAAGACCATGCTCATGTGTAACTATAATATTAAAGCTCACGTGTAAAAACACCACTTTACTTGAGAATAGTATATTGCTCAAAGAGTATTTTAAAGACGTGTTATTTACGTGGAATTATGCTTAGTTCAAGATATAACAGTGGAGTTGCGAGCTATAGAGATAAAACACTTATACCGGGAGTTTTAATGAAGAGATAAAAGACTATCTGATAAGTTTATCTATAGTTAAAGAAGAGGTGTTATTTTTGAGTGATATTGATGTCTTAAAGTGGGTTTTAGAAGAAATTTCAAGGGGTAATAGAGTAGCATTAATATCTATTATTAGTAAAGAAGGCAGTGGGCCTCGAGACATTGGAGCACTCATGGCTGTTTCTAGTACTGGGTCTAAGAGGGGTACTATTGGTGGTGGTGAGCTAGAAGAAATCCTTATAAAAGAGTCTCTTAGAGCTATTGAAGAAAATAAGCCGAGACGTGTAAAAATAGCTTTGAGACCTGAGAATGTACCTGAAGATGCTGTTAAAACTAAAATGCTATGTGGTGGTGTGATAGAAGTCTTTATTAACGTTTTCAACCCAAAGCCTAGGCTAATACTAATAGGTGCTGGTCATGTTGGAAAGCCTATTGGAGACTTAGCTAATATGCTTGGTTTTAGAGTTATAGTTATAGATAGAGATCCGCGGCTAGCTAGTAGAGAGAGATATCCATATGCTGAGAGCATAGTTGTAGGTGATGTTGTAAACGAGCTTAGTAAATTAGAGTTTACTGATAATGATATTGCTGTAATAGTCTATGGTGAAGTTGAAACAGATTACCAAGCACTAAAACACTTAGTTACAAGGGGGTTTAAAGGCCATATATGGGCTCTCTGTAGTAAGAGGCGTGCTCAGTGGATGCTTGAGAGACTTATAAGTGAGGGTGTAAATGTTGAGGAGGTTAAAGGTAGAATACATATGCCTGCGGGATTAGATATAAGATCTGAGACGCCTACAGAGATTGCTGTGAGTATACTAGCTGAGGTCATATGTGAAATTAGGGGTTGTGAAAAGCCTGTTAAAACGCTTAGTTTAACTTCTATGTGACAGCTTTAACCACTTTTAATACTTCCCCACGATCAAGCTTCACAACTCTCAAATATGTATCTGCGAGTTTTTCAAGGCTCTTATTATCTCCCATAACCATTACAACTATAAGTCTGCTCTTAGTCTTCTCAAGCATTAGTTTAACTGGTTTTTCTGATACTCTATCAATACCATCTGTTATTAACACTATTGTGCTCTCTTTACTCTCCTCTACACTGATATCTTGGAGTGCTGTTAGTAATGCCCTAGTTATATCTGTACCACCACTACTCTTAACTCTAGCAATATATTCAAAGAGAGCTACTACTTCGCTTGCCCTTGGTTTTCTATTAATACTGTGAAGGCTGTAGGGTTGACTATTAAAAAATCTTACTCTGAAATCGCGGCGAGATCTTAGGGTCTTCATGTAGAGTGCTAGTGTAACTGCCTTAGCCCATAATATCTTCTCACCACTCATACTGCCACTCTTATCTACTAAGACATATACTCCTCCAGGTTTACGCCTAGTCATCTTAGTATATAATAGTAGTCTACGCTGAGCAAGCCTAGTGTAGAATAGCTCTTCAGGGTAAGTTAAGCTCCTGGGGGCGAGTCTCTCTACGTCAAATCCAAGTTCAAACCCCATTTTTTCTCCTCTCTTAAACACTATGTAGTCTCTAAGTGAACCAATATCATCTGCTTTGATTTCTCTGAGAGCATTTAAAATAGCCATTACATCTGCACTACGCGCTAATCTTAAGAGATCTAATCCATAATCCTCGGTAGAAAACACACTTAGAGTACCAGGCTCTAATCCCTCAACAACTCTTTTTACTTCAATAAATCTCTCAAGTTCTCTACTAGTAGATTCTAGTGTCTTCTCTATTAAGTCACTGTGGCTTTCAATACTCCTACTACGGTCCTCACTAGGCTCTAATGGTCTCATAGAGGATTGTTTTACATATTCTGTAATAAAAAGAGCTGCACCAATAGTGCTTAGAAATGGCTCAAGAACAGTTTTAACTCTAATTCTTTGACCAATGGTTGAATTTAATATAGTGTTAACAATGAGTTTACACAGTACATTGGTTGACTCTTCATTTAAAACTGGTGCTGGGAGGTAGAGGGAATAATAGGTATCTATTAATACAGGGTCACCTAGTCTCAGGGAACTACCGCTAAGGGCCTCAGCTAGTTTCTTAACTTTAAGCCCCCTGTACTGTGTGAGAGGGTTTAAATACTCTACTCCTCTAAGAGCTCCCTGAGTACTCACAGAACTAGTCTCCTCTTGACAGACTCTATGGTTTCTTCGAGTTCAACTAGTACTTCAAGTGCTCTCCTCTTAACAGAGTCTTCAACACTAGTATTAAGGATTTTCTTAAGTTTTTCACGTGCTCTTTCAAGTCCTCTCAGGTATTCAATTAATCTAGGGTCTATGTCTTGCCTCCTCACTAGTAGTGCTTTAACTTCTCTAATATTAGTCTCTACTTCTCTTATCTCCTCTAGAACTCTCTCTTTCAAGCTCACTTCTTCGAGGAGGACTATGTAGGTTTTCTCAGCCTCTTCAGCTGTTTGTGGAGCAACATATTTTAATACTACTAGGTCTTCTTCAACAGCTTTACTTCTCCCGTGTAGTAAGCTATGTGCAGCTATTACCTTTAAAGCCTTACCTTTCCTCCTATCAGAGATGTGTACCCCCTGATCTTCTATAGCCGCGTAGAGTTTAACTAATTTATCTTTAATACTAGATAAATCCACGTTGAAGATGACATCATATATTTCTCTCAGCTCTCTCATTGAGAGTAATGGTTCTACTGCTCTATAACCCTCTTTCTCAATTCTCCACGCGGCGTCTAATAACTCACCCCATTTATCTTCGCTAACAGGTTTTACGAAGTGTCTTAGTAGAAATCTATCGTAGAGTGCTCTATATTCAGGCTCTTCTGGCACAGTATTACTCGCTGAGATCAGCGTCCAGAGTGGCACTTGTACTTCTCTATAGCCATCATAAATCACTCTCTCATTCATGAGTGTGAGTAGTGTGTTAAGTATTGCTGAACTAGCATTAAATATCTCATCTAGAAATACGATTTCAGCTTCTGGTAACCTATTAACACTTATTCTAACATACTTCCCCTCTCTCAAAGCAGCTATATCTAATGGCCCAAATAACTCGTCGGGATCAGTATATCGCGTTAAGAGATATTTGAAAAACCTAGCTTTAACCAGGTCAGCGGCCCTCCTAGCCATAGCAGACTTAGCTGTTCCAGGTTCACCTACTAGAATAGCGTGTTCAGCTGTCATAATAGCTAGTGTTAAGACTAATGCTTCTTCTTCTCTACCAATAAATGGTTTAGCGAGTTCTTCTTTAAACTTCTTCATTAACTCAACAAGTTTACTATAATCTCTCTGCAAAATAAGCACCCATAATATTATTCCTCTACATGGCTAAATAAAACAACCAAATATCACTAAGGTCTTAAATCAAAAAATCCCCTTATTTACACGTGGTGTAAAATGTCTTTGTGGAATTGCTATATACTAGTAGTAGGGCTTATAGAGCCCTGCCACGTGGTATATGGTAATATGAGTATTATCCTAGAACCTGGGGTATATTTTTATATTGGCTCTGCACGTGGACCTGGTGGAGCTTTAGCGCGAATAGTGAGACATTTATCTAGAGGTAAGAGAGTGTGGTGGCATATTGATAAATTACTAGAGTGTCCTGGTATTAGTATTTGCGGTGTCTTTTTAATGAAAACTATTAATTGTGATTGTGAATTTGAAGTTACACGTGTATTTAGAGAGAAATTCAACTATATACCTAGGTTTGGATCTAGTGATAAGAGAAAAGATCTCTCACACCTCTTTAAGTGTAGTAATCTAGTTGAATGTCTATCACAAATATATGTATTACTAGAGGCCGTAGAGTGCTTAGAGGAGATCGTCTATGCCGAGTATTGAATAGGGATCGTCATTTACTCTAATGTGAACAGTTAAGTATATAAGCTTGTTCAACAGTACATTTTACGTCCGAGTATACGCGAGTTGAGCCGGAATATGGGTTTAAATCAGAGTAGAGAATCTTCAAAGGCGACGAGTTCAGTAAGCGTACTTGAATTACGTCCTGGAATGGAAAATGTCACTGTGAGGGTTAAAGTGCTTAGTGTCGGTAAGCCCAGGGTTATTGAGACTAAGAAAGGTACTAGGACTATTAATAACGCTGTAGTTGGCGATAATACGGGGCGTGTTGAAGCTGTATTGTGGGGTGAGAAAACTAGTAGTTTAAGAGAGGGAGATGTCGTTGAGATCAGTGGAGCCTGGGTCACAGAATTCAAGGGCAAAGTTCAATTAAATGTAGGGAAATCTACGAGTATTACAAAACTACCTGAAAATGTTGTTCAAGGTGAAATACCAGAGAAAGAGCCGAGTGCTCCTAGCACTCCAAGACATCCGCCAAGGAGATTTCCGCCGAGAAAGCCTAGAAGTAGTAGAAGAGGAGAAGAATATGAGTGAAGAAGATGCTCTTAAAGGTAAAATAGAAGACTCTGTTATTGAGAGATATAAAGCTATCAGGGACTCTAAACCAACACGTAAAGGAGAATTCCTTGGAGTTGAACGAGACAAATTCTACGTAGCTATTAGCGAAGAAGAAGTCTATGAGTTATCACCACTAGCATATTATATATGGGCGCTGTGTGATGGAGAACACACTGTTAAAGACATAGCTGTAGATATTTCAAATAACGCTAATATACCATATCACGAAGTCATAGAACCATTACTAATAGTTCTAGAACAAATGGTTAAAGCAGGACTAGTAGGATATTAGAGACAGAGGAAACTACTTAATAAGCGTAGAAATACTTATTTTTTAAATGGGATGACCTAAGACTCCAATACCGAGTAGATGTGGATACTCCACCCCTAGGGGACCACTTATCTACCTCTAATTACCTATATCATACTTATACATGGGATCTCCCAACGAGGCTTTCTACACTACTATAGCCGAGAACATTCATCCACTTTTTAATTCCCTCTAGTATTTCATATACGACTTTTCTATTCTTCAAAAAAGCACTTCCCACTTGTATTGCACGAGCACCAGCTAATATGAACTCAGCTGCATCAGTCCAGTTCGAGATCCCACCACAACCAATGATCTCAGCTCTGTGCTCCCTATATACATCATATACTACTCTCAGTGCTATCGGCTTTATAGGTGGACCTGAAAGACCACCATAAATGTTTGATAGTATTGGCTTAAAGCTATAGATATCTATTGCTAATGCTCTAATAGTGTTTATTAGTGTGAGTGCACGTGCACCTGCTTCTAGTGCTTTACCAGCAGATTCTATTATTCTATCTGAGAGTCCTAATTTAACAATTACTGGTATTTTTAATATTGATGATACTTCTCTCGCAACTAAGAATACTGTGAATGGATCTGAGCCTAATTCTAGTCCTAAGCCCTTAACATGTGGACAACTGAGATTAAGCTCTACTGCGGAAGCCCCAGAATCTTCAGCTACTTCTGCTATTTTAGTAAATTCCTCGATACTATTACCACTAATACTGATAATTATGGGTTTTCCGAGGAGCTTAGCCCTGTCTACGAGGGGTTTAATACCCTGTATACCTGGGTTAGCTAATCCAATAGCGTTGAGAAATCCCCCACTCCTCAGCTCCACGAGTATTGGTGGATTATAGCCTTCACGTGGATTTAGAGTAAAAGTCTTAGTGACTATAGCTGAAAAACCATGTGAAGCTAATATATCAATGTGCTCGGGATCTGAGCCCAATATGCCGCTGGCATTTAACACTGGGTGTTCTAATGTTAATCCTGCAATTCTAGTATTGAGAATTCCACTCAAGGTGTTTATACACCTCATTACATTTGAAAACAGGTCCATCAGTGCAGAGTAGTTTTGGTATTGGTTTGAGAATACAAGAGCCACAAGCGCCAAAACCACACTTAACAATAGCTTCAAGAGATACATAAACATCTACTAAGCTACCTGCTTTTCTACATATATCTAAGAGCATGTTTTTGGGGCCTACACATATGACTATATCATATCTCCACGCGTGTTCACGTAAAAACCTCTCCGCAAGATCAGATGCCCTACCACAATAACCAACTATACAGTCTTCAGATGCATAGTAGACATTGTTAACACTTGGCGCTAAAGTCTTTACATCAAAGAGCTCTGAGGACTTTTTAACGCCCCAAATCACATCAAGCTCAACACCATTTCTCTCAGCATGTCTCGCTAGGAGTGGTAATGGTGCTATACCAGTACCACCAGCTATGAATAATACTCTACTATAATTATTGAGAGAAATTCCGTTACCCAATGGACCCTTTACACCAAAAAACCCCCAACGGTCTCTTAAACCCCTAGTACCTTCACCTACTACTTTAAAGAGCACATATAGTTTCTCCTCAGTGTATTGAGAAATAGACATAGGGACCTCGTCTACGCCGGGTATCCATATATTTACAAATTGTAGTGGTCTCGGCTCTACCCCAAGATCCTCTAGTAAACTGAACTCTACATAATAATATTTCTCGCTGAGGATCATTATTCTAGTCTTCTTAGCTGATCTGAACAAGGCTTAATCAGCCTTAAATGACTTTATATAGTTTAAAACACTATCGTAAGTCTCTCTGGAAATAATTCCATTATTGAAGAGTATTGTGAAGATCTCTGTTGTTGTTAATAATGCGTAAAGCTTTATACCACGTGATTCTAAAAGCTTTTTCCCACCTTGCTCTCTATCAACAATAACTACAGCCATCACGGGCTTAGCATTAACATTTAGCAAGTTATCTATAGCTTTGATGAGAGAAGATCCTGTGGTTACAACGTCGTCTACAATAGCAACTCTCCTATTAGTTACTTCACCTTCAACCACATTGCCAGTACCATGTTTCTTAGGTTCTTTTCTAACATAAGCTAGAGGCTTTCCTGTTAAACATGATATGTAAGCCGCTAATGGTATACCAGCTGATTCAACACCTGCTAGTACTTCGAAGGCGTCTAGTGGTATTTTAGCTATAAGCTCACTTACTACGCGTCGAGCTAATTCGGGGTAACTATAAAGTTTCCTCACGTCGATGTAATAGGGGCTCTCAATACCAGAGGTAAGCTTGAATTTCCCAAATTTAATCATACCATATTTATACATTTCTATAGGGATCCACGACACTCTCTCACCCTCTCAAGCTGAATATTCTTCACAGTTTTCACAACACTTGAAGGCTTTAGAGATGTAGTTATAAGTCTACCAATAATTTCGTAATCTGCTCCAGCACAAAGTGCATCTCCAGGCTTAGCTCCTTGAACTCCTACACCAGGTGAATATATATAAACTTCACTTCCAAGAACTCTCCTAGCTTGTGTAATTAAATGAGGCTTAGTAGCTGGTATTACAACGCCGTGAACTCCTAATTGAACAGCGTCTTGGAGGAGTTCTTCGAAGTGTTTATCAATATATTTTTCAGAGCCTCTATGACTCATTGAGACAACTAATATGACGTTTACATCGTATTTCTCAGCTTCAGCTATAAGCTTATCTAGAGCATCACTTACACCTATAAACCCGTGAGCTATTATAGCGTCAACACCAACACTCGCTAAGAGTTTAAGTGTAGTAATCATAATGTCTCCTATATCGGCGAGTTTTAAGTCTGCAATTACTTCTCTCTCTGAGAACTTCTTTACCTTACTAATAACTCCTAATCCTTTTTCGAGGAGTAGGCTTAAGCCTATTTTAAAGCCAGAAACATGTGGTGAAACTTCTTCAACAATTTTTCTCAGTGGGTCTTCAAATCCCTGATCTCGTAGAGTGTCAAGTGCTACTATGAGCAAATGCCCGACTAAAAATACGTTAAACAAAGTTTAAAAATCCTACTTTAAGAGACCTTTAAATATCTGTTAAGCGAAGCTTTTATTCTAAGAGGGTCCATGTAGATCTCGCTAGCGCCAAGATCTCTTAAAACCGTGAATGCTGCTTCAATAATATCTCCACCTCTAAGTTTTGCGAGACCAAATAGTGTTTCACTAAAAGACCAGGGATAATATATCCAAGCCCATTTCTCAAGTTTCTCCACGTAGTAGTCTGGTGTAAAAGTACTAGTAGACTTAAAGTGAAGAACAGCTGTTTTAATCTCACTTGCACCTAGACTCCTAGTAACTCTTACAATCTTACTCATAGTAGCACCAGTATCTACAACTTCATCTACAATGAGTACTCGCTTATTATTCAAATTGATCTTCTCGTGTACACTTACCTCGGGTTCTTCAGCTATGCGTCCACCAATACCCCAGAACCTAGACCTTAAAACTACTAAGTCATCTACGCCGAGAACATCGCTCACAATTCTTGCTGGTATGAGTCCTCCGCGGGAAACAGCGATAATAGTGTCTGGGTTTTCTCGGGCATCAAGTAGTATAGATGCTAGTTTATAACAATACTCGATAGCCTTACTCCATGGTATATAAATTACCTCCATACTACTCATAATTCCACCTCTCTAAACTACTACTTCACAATACTCATAGAGACTTAGCTATGCCACGTGCAGCTAGAATACCTGTGGCTGCAGCTACGTTTATTCCGCGAGATAATCCTGCACCATCACCAGCTACGTAAACGCCTTCAATATTTGTCTCCATATCTCTATTTGCCTCGACTACGACGCCATAATACTTGATCTCAGGCGCGTATATCAGTGTCTGTGGTGAGGCTATTCCAGGATATATTGTGTCGAGGCGTGATATAGCCTCAAGGATATTGCTTAGAACTCTATGCGGCATAATTAGACTAATATCTCCAGGGGTACAGTCTCTTAGTGTTGGTGTAATAGTACTCCTCGATATTCTCTCCCAAGTACTCCTCCTACCTCTCTCTAGATCTCCGAGTCTCTGAATAATAGGTTTACCAACACCTACTTTAGTAGCCATTCTAGCAATAGATTTTCCAAGTTCAAGTGTATCTGTATAGGGGTCTGTGAGTCTTAATGTGACGAGAAGTGCGAGGTTTGTGTTTTTAGACTTAATTTCTTTAAAGCTCTCACCATTAACGCCAATAGTGCCATCACTATAGAATTCTTTAATTACAAATCCCTGTGGATTTGTACAGAAAGTTCTCACCATATCATCATATGTCTTAGTATACATTACAATCTTTGGATCATAATTTATACTTGTAACATGTTCTGTTATATAGTGTGGGACTTCGACTCTAACACCTACATCTAGAAAGCCTGGTTTTATATTTATACTTAGTCTCTCTGCAACTCTTCTAAGCCATTCAACACCACTACGTCCAGGAGCTATGAGGAGTTTTTTAGCGTAAAATTCACCGCGATTAGTTTTCAGTTTAAATACCCCCTGATCTCTCTCAACATCGTCAACACTAGTTAGACTATAAATTCTAACACCCATTTCTTCGAGGTGTTTTGTAATATTAGCAATTATTTTAATAACGATCTCTGTACCCAGGACTCTCTGTGGTGTAGGTATATATTTAGCACCAGCTTTGGCAGCTAATTTCTCAATACGCCTAGCTCTCCTAGGATCCGGGGTAAATAAGCTCTCTTTAGGAGCACCAAACTCTAAGAGAATATCATCTACGTATTTTATAAGTTCCTCGGCAGCCTCCCAACTTCCCAATAATTTATCTAAATCTCCCCCCACATCAGGCCTTAAATTAACAATACCACTACTAAAAGTACCAGCACCACCAATACCGTGGAGGACGTGGCAAATACTACAAGCATGGCAATTCACCATTTGTAGTGGAGAACGCCACCAATCTGGTGTTTTAGATGCAATTATACACCTCCTCTCCTCTACTCGAGCACCTTTATCAAATAAAGCTATTTTTAGATCTCTGCGAAGCTTAGTGAGTTCTAGTGTCGCAAATAAGCCAGCTGGGCCACCACCAATAACTACTACATCATATTCTCTCACAATTCAACACCCAAATCTCTAGACCTATCTACTACGTCTTCAATATACTCTCCAGTACCAATTAACACAACAGGCCTCTTCAACTTAGACTCCACTTCTTCAATCCACTCTCTTGCATCACGTGGTAAGGCATTCCAACTCTTCACACCCCTTGCACCTGGGAATAAAGCATCGATCTTTGTAATAGCAATACAAGTAGCAGAATTCAACATAATAGCCCTCTCTGCTAATTTATAATTAAATGGTGCAGCTCTACGCAATCTACCTGTAACAGAACCCCTCTCTATCCAGCCACGTCTCTCTAACTCTTCTACACTGAGCTCTCCTTCAAGAGGCCCCTCTCCAACTCTAGTAACATATGCTTTAAACACTACAAGCACATTGTCAACATATTTAGGGCCTATACCAACCTCGGAGAGTATGCCGGAGGCTGTTGTATCACGACTAGTAACATAAGGATATGTTCCATGGTAGAGTGAGAGATAAGTGCCCTGAGTCCCCTCTACTAGGATTTTCTCACCTCTATTTAACGCCTCATAGATCATGGAGGATGTGTCTGCTAAAAACTCTCTTAACTCACTATATTCTCGTGCTATTCTCAGTTTTCTTAAAACACGATCAGCCGTAGCAACACCAACTCCTTGAAAAGTTGACCCTATAGCCCTGAGCACTGGATCTTCTCTTTCACGAGCCACATGAACATCCTCAATAACCCCTGTATTATAGTCTACATGCACTCTACCCCTAACACCTAGTTCTTCAACTTCGCGGAAAAATACATCTAGCTTTATGAGTGCTCCAGGCGGTATAAGTAGCTTCGCGGATTTATTTACAAATCCTGCCGACAATGTCCTAAGCCTATATATCTTACCATTATATACTACTGTGTGACCAGCATTAATAGAACCTGTTCTCACAGCATAACCATATTTCTTGGCTAGGGCTAAGTAACCTGCAATTTTACCCTTACCCTCATCACCGAAAAACCCGCCAACAATAACAGTTAACATAGATTAGTCACCAAGTAGTAATAATATTAGCAGGGTTCAATAGTACTAGGAGGCTTAGTTGTCACAGCATAAGTCACCATGGTGACTTCATCAATACTCCTCGTGATTTCCCTGGAAATCTCATCAATAATACTATAAGGCAATTTTACATAATCAGCAGTCATAGCGTCAGAGCTCTCAACAATTCTCACAGTTACAATATATCCATGTCTCCTAGCATCACCTTTAACTCCAACCCATAAGTCATCTCCAACTACTGCAAAGGCCTGCCATACGTGGTCATAGAGACCGTGTTTTTTTAAAACACGCTCAACTATAGCTGAAGCCTTCTTACATATCTCAAGCTTCCTCCTAGTGAATTCACCAATAACTCTAACAGCTAATCCAGGGCCTGGAAACGGGTGTCTCTTAGTGAAGTAGTCTGGTAAGCCTAGAATTTTACCAATTTCTCTTACCTCGTCTTTATAGAGGTATTTTAAAGGCTCTAAAACAACATATTTCTCTCTAAACCAGAGAGGTAATCCAGCAACATTGTGATGAGTCTTGATCTTATCTGCAACGCCAGTAGCACCGCTCTCAACAATATCTGGATAAGTAGTTCCCTGAACAAATACCCTAGAATCTTCTTTATCCATAATTTCACTAAAGACGAGAGCAAACTCTTCACCTATAATTTGTCTACGAATCTCGCAGTCTCTAACACCTTCAAGTCTACTGAGAAATCTCTCTTGAGCATTAATTACGAGGGGTTCTAAACCCACTTTCTTTAACATTTCAACTACTTCTTCGGGTTCTCCCTCGCGGAATAAACCGTGATCTATAAATACAGGTGTGAGTCTTCCACCGAATACTCGCTTAGCTAATAGTGCAGAAACTGTTGAGTCAATTCCGCCACTAACAGCCGCTATTATAGGCCCCTCTATAGACTTATACTTCTCAAGCTCTGTTAATACATAGTTGTAATAGTATTCACTCTTCCACTCTCTCTTTAACCCAGATATCTTCACGAAGTTTTCAAGTAATAGTTTACCTTTAGGTGTATGTACTACTTCAGGGTGAAATTGCACAGTATACACTACTCTATCATTAACAATTAGTCTAATTGCAGCTATGAAATCGTTCTCTGAGACAGCGAGAACTCTACTATCAGGTGGTGGCTCAGTGACACAGTCACTGTGACTCATCCATACTCGTTCCTCACTACTCCACCCATTAAATAACTCGTCTTCACTAACCACCTTAACTACTACTCCTCCAAACTCACCACACCCACTTTTAACAACTCCACCTAGAATTTTTGCTATGAGCTGGTGGCCGAAGCAAATACCTAGAACAGGTATTTTAGTCTCGTAGAGTACTCTTCTAGCTGAATATTCTACTAGGCTATCAGCATTAAATGTACTTCTATGACTACCAGATAAAACTATAGCTGAGTACTTTGAGAAATCAACATTATCAATTCTATTATAGGGCTCTATTAAAGCTAAAACCCCGAGCTCCCTGAGTCTTCTCGCTATTAAGTGTGTATATTGCCCTCCATAATCAATAACTAGTACACTACCTCCTTTAATATAGAGGTTATCGACTGTCATATAATTAGGAATATGTGTTGTAGTTAATATAGACTAATAGGGAACTTGTATAATTGAGTTTGGAGTCTACTATGCCAGAATACCTCATTACTGTCGCTGGAGAGATCCCATTGAGATCTAAGAGAACTAGGCCTAAGTTCTACAGAAGACTAATTGATAATATTAGAGACATGGCTGAGAGGAGTAATGCCAGAGTATTAAATTCACGCATTATAGAGGCTAAGATATGGTTAACAACAGATAGAGACATACTCACTGGTTTAAGTAGGGTTTTTGGAATACATAGAGCAGGAGTAGTAATTACATATAACTTCAGAGACCTCGATGACCTAGCTGAGTGGGTTTTTAAAAATACTAAGAGTAGTATTGAGGGTAAGAAATTCGCTGTGAGAGTTAAACGTAGTGGAAAACACACTTTTACATCACTAGATGTAGCACGAAGAATTGGTGAACTATTAAAACCATATTCTTCAGGAGTAGACCTTGAAAACCCAGAAGTCCTAGTGGAATTAGAAGTGAGAGGTTTAACAGCATATCTCTATACTAGTACTGTGAGTGGTCCTGGAGGATTACCAATAGGTGTAGAGGGCAAAGCACTTGTTCTCTTTTCAGGCGGATTTGATTCACCAGTAGCTGCATGGTTTATAGCTAAGAGGGGTGTTGAAGTAGACTTTCTACACTACTACTTAGGATCTACTCTCTCCTCATACTATGCTTTCACAGTAGCTAAGAAGTTGGCATCTGAGTGGCTATATGGTTATAGGCCAAGCTTTATATTAGTAGATTTCACAGACGTGATCTCAGAGATCACGAGGAGAGTTGAGTGGAGTTATAGGCAAGTAGTTTTAAGAGCATTAATGTATATTATAGCTGATAAAATAGCTGAGAAATTAAACTATAACGCTATAGTTACAGGAGAATCTCTTGGTCAGGCGTCAAGTCAAACACTGAAAAATCTAAGTGCTATTGAGAAAGCTGTTAAATTGAAAACATCAATATTAAGACCACTATTAGGGTTAGATAAAGAAGAGATCATAGATATCTCAAGGCGTATAGGGCTTTATGAATACTCCTCGAAGGTTTTTGAAGCCTGTGCTATTGCACCTACACGTGTAGTAACAGCTGCTAATCCAGAAGAGATCACTAGGTATATTAATAGCGTGGATTTAAGCTTAATAGAAAAGTCTATTAACTCGCTGAGAATATATGACGTCCTCTCAACTAGCCCTGATGATATAGTGTCTGCAAGTGGTATTGAAATAGACTTCATACCTGAGAACGCGGTATTAGTAGATGTGAGGAGTAATCGTTCTCCACCTATACCTAATAGTATTGCTCTGAGAGATATTGACTTAGAGAAGTTTAAAGATAAAACTCTAGTGTTAATTTGTGAAACTGGAAATGTGAGTTATATTATGGCTAAAGAACTGAGAGAAATGGGTTATCGTGCTTTTAGTTTAAAAGGTGGTGTAAAAACATGCTTGCGAAATAAATAGAGTAAATAAATTAGTTTTAAAGCCTTTAGGCCAAGAGTCTTATAAATTCTCTAGCTTCTCTTGGAAGGGTTAGCTAGCTATTTCTTCCCCTTCTTTACATAGCTTAATACATCTTTCGCCCGTGTTCCTGCAAGCCACTTTACAAGTTCTTCTGGTAATTTATAACCTAGAACTATTTTAGCAGCGTATGCAGGGTTTTGTGTGAATATTACTCTTAAATAGGGTATTACATCGCTTTTAACTATAGCTTTGCTCGTAAGTAATCTACTAGCTAATACCTCGGCTAGTGCTTCTCTATATTCTCTCGACTTTTTAGCTTCAGCGAGGAGTTTAATTTTCTCAGGCATTTTAAAAGCCTTCCACCTATACTTATATGCTGTTCTCGCGAAAGCTACTCCAGGACCCATCATTTCAATAGCGTAGGAGAGTAGATCCCAGTTTTGAGTCTTCACAATTCTACCCAAGTATATGTCTGCTCTACTGAGTGCTTCATAAGCTCTCCACATTTCCTCCGGGTTTTCGTAGTATGTTGGTATGTGTTCATTTATCCATGTTATAAACTCGTCGTGAGTAAGATCAGTTGAAGTGACAGCTTCTCTAGCCTGGAAAATATAGCTTGAATTAAACATTTTCTGTAAAGCTTCCCAGGGTGCATGAACTCTATTCCTATATGTAGAGACAGCTTTAACAGTATCTAATGTTACTTTCTTATTTAGAGCTGCAGCTGCCTCTAAGTCGTTGATTGCACTTCTCAAATCCCCCTCAGATCTCTTAGCAATTTCTCTTAGTGCTCCTGGTTCACAGTATAGGTTTTCGGATTTACAAATTCTCTCGAGAACGGTGATTACATCTCTCTCACTCAGCCTCTTCATGGGGACTAATTCTGCTACATCTCTCAATGGTCTCAAGTGTTCTTGATATGGATTATTAGCCGTCATTATAATGGGGTTTCTAGTGTTTTTTATAACCTCGATGAGCGCTTCTACGCCTCCGGCATCTGCACGTGGATCTAATCCGTCAACTTCGTCAAGGAGTATTATTCTCCTCCCCATAATTCCAGCTGTTTGTGAAGCTGCTTTAGCTATTCTCTCAATATCAACTTTTCTCCTACTATCACTAGCGTTCATTTCGAAGAGTTGATATTTAAATGTCTTAGCTATAGCCTCTACGAGGCTTGTTTTACCGCAACCGGCTGGTCCATGTAGTAGTATTGCTTTTTTCTCAACTTTACCCTCTTCCCACGCTTTTAGCCAGTTAATGAGTTTTTGTTTAGCTTCATCTTGATTTACAACGTCATTTATGTGTTTAGGCCTGTATTTTATTATCCACGGCAAGTACTCTGTGCTCAATAAATATTACACCTTAATCTTCTTACCGAGTAGTGAGAGTCTTGCGAGGAAGGCGTTTAATTGTATTTCATCATCAGCTCCTTCAACTAATCTAAATTGTATTTCACCGGCATAATCAGCTATTATTATCCTTAATTCATCTGGTAGTTTTACTTCAGAGCTGAAGATTTCCCTGTGAATTTGCTTAATAATGTCTACTCCACTTAGCCCATAGTTTATCATGAGGTCTCTTAGTTTTCTCCTAGCTTCAACGAAGTTTCCTGCAAGAGCTAATTGCAACATTTCTCTAACTTCTCTAGGATGAGCTAATCCTACAACCTTGTATACAGAGTCCTCGGTTACTTCACCTAGGGCGGCTGCTGCTTGTAATATGTTAATTGCCCTCCTCATATCACCTTCAGAGATATCGTAGATTATGTCTAAAGCTTTCTCTCTACATACAACTTTTTCCTGGTTGCAGATATACATGAGTCTACCTACTACATCTTCGCGTTTAAGAGAAGTAAATCTAAAAACAGCACATCTACTTTGAATAGGCTCAATAATCTTGCTTGGATAATTTGCTGTTAATATAAACCTAGTGCTAGCTGAGTATAGCTCCATTAGTCTTCTTAGAGCTTGTTGAGCATCACTAGTCATATTGTCTGCCTCGTCGAGTAAGACTATTTTAAATGGCACTTCACCTACAACCCTTGACCTTGCGAATTCTTTAACCTTGGTTCTAATAACCTCTATTTTTCTCTCATCTGAGGCATTAAGTTCAAGCATGTATTGCCTATAGTTCTCACCATAGAGGTCGTGTGCAAGTGCATGTGCTATTGTAGTTTTACCAGTGCCTGGTGGACCTGCAAATAACATGTGTGGAATACTCTTTTCTGCTATAAATCTCTTAAGTCTCTCAACAATTTCTTTTTGATTTACAACTTCACTTAGGCTTCGAGGCCTATATTTCTCAGCCCAGAGAAGCTCACTCAAGACCACTACCTCGAGACACTACTCCTTTAAACTAATCTCTAATGTAGGGTAATAAAGGGGGATATTTAAAGTAGTTCTAGAGGGTTGTGTAGTGAATGGTTTAGTAGAGCTTCTCGGCCTAGTGATCTCGGATTACATATCTAGAGATGCAGAAGAGGAATATGTGAGAGTAGCTTATACAGGCCCATCTACACTAGTATTTCTAGAAGACGAGTATGTTGAATTAGTGCGAGGAGCTGAATATAATCTCCCACGCTGGATAGCACAAATACTAGTAGATAAGGGGTATGTTAAAGTCTTAGAGGAGAGTGTAGATGCCGTGACTATTAGTAGATTATTGTTTAATGAGAGTAGGAGTAGGGGGTTAGTTAAATTTGAGAAGTTGAAGGGTTACTTCTACAGTAGAGTCAAGAACACTATATCACATCTACTAAAACAATATAAGTCCGCTGGTAATATTGAGGAGATCAAGAAGATCTCAGATACTCTCACAGCTTTAACATCTAATACACGTGGACTTTACAAGGTAAGACTCGGCAAAATGCTTAGTTTACTCTCAGTTCAAGAGCTACCACCAGAGGTCTTAGGTAATTTAAGTGAAGAAGAGAAACATCTCTATAATGCTGTGCGCACACTACTAGAAATTCTCAATAAGAGGGTTTTTGAGGTGTAGTATATGGGTGAGCCTAGTAAACTTGAAGAAGTTAAAGATTATGCTTTAGAATTCTACAAGTTTCTAGATAACTTTAAGTCACGGGAGGGGGTTTTCAAATATCATGAGAGAGTCTGGCATATGATAAATATGAATCAGAGGAGTCTTATAGTAGACTTCGACGACCTCATACTTTACAACTCAGAGTTAGCTGAGTACCTAATGGACCACCCGCTAGAGGCTCTTGAGGCTTTTAGTCGTGCTTTAAAAGACTTTGTTGAACGTGTAAATCCAGAATTTGCGAGGAGTGTTCCTAGGTTCTATGTGAGAGTTAGAAATCCGCCACGCGTAATGAAGATCAGGGAGTTGAGTAGTGAGTATATTGGTAAACTAGTAGCTGTTGAGGGCATTGTAACCAGGGTTACACGCATTGACGCTAAAATTATTAAAGCACACTATAGACACGTCACTGAACTCGGAGAAGTACATGAATTTGAATATCCACCTGAAGGTGAAGTCGGCGAGAGACTCGAGAAACCACCGTTTTGCCTATTGTGTCATAGAGCTGCAAGACTTGAACTAGTACCTGAGAAGAGTACTTTTATTGACTGGCAGAAGATCGTTGTACAAGAGAAGCCTGAAGAGGTTCCAGGGGGGCAAATACCCAGGTCTATTGAGGCTGTTTTAACAGGTGATATTGTTGATAGTGCTAGACCTGGAGACCGCGTTATCCTCACAGGTGTTCTTAAAGTATCTCCACTAGCTCTAGGCTTAGATAAGAGGAGTTCTAAGACTGTTTTTGCATTTTATATTGATGTAAACCATGTTGAAGTTCAAGAGAAAGCTCTTGAAGAGGTTGTAATCACGAGGGAGGATGAAGAGAAGATCAGGGAGTTAGCGAGAGATCCGTGGATACGTGAGAGAATTATTGCTAGTATAGCTCCGGGTATTTATGGCTACTGGGATATTAAAGAGGCTATAGCACTCCTCTTATTCAGTGGTACACCTCAAATACTACCAGATGGAACTAGGATTAGAGGTGATATTCACGCATTACTAGTAGGTGATCCTGGTACAGCCAAGTCTCAATTACTACAATTCACTTCTAGAATAGCTCCGAGAGGGCTTTATACTAGTGGTAAGGGGTCTACAGCTGCTGGTCTAACAGCAACTGTTCTCAGAGATAAGGCTACAGGCGAGTACTATTTAGAGGCTGGTGCACTAGTATTGGCCGATGGTGGTGTTGCATGTATTGATGAGATCGATAAGATGAGAGAAGAAGATAGGAGTGCTATTCACGAAGTCTTAGAACAACAGACTGTGAGCATAGCTAAGGCCGGCATAGTTGCTAGGCTTAACGCGAGAACAGCTGTACTCGCAGCTGGTAATCCGAAATATGGTAGATATGATCCTACGCAACCTGTGAGTAAGAATATTGATTTACCACCAACAATACTCTCAAGGTTTGACTTAATATTCATAATTCAAGATATACCTAGACAAGAACATGACAGAAAGTTGGCGAGACATATTCTCGGAATACATATTGAAGCTGAGAGAGCTAGGGGCTTCATAGATTTAAACTTATTAAAGAAATATATTAGCTATGCTAGGAGGTATATTAGACCTCAATTAACACCTGAAGCAGCTAAGCTCATAGAGGAATTCTATATTAGTCTAAGACAAGCCTCACTAGGCACGGGTGAGGGTGGTTTACCAGCAATAGCTATAACACCGCGTCAATTAGAAGCACTAGTAAGATTAGCTGAAGCACATGCTAAAATGGCTTTAAAAACAAAGGCTACAATAGAAGACGCTGAAGAAGCTATTAGATTAGTATTGTCCACATTGTCTAAAGTCGGATTTGATGTTGAAAGCGGTAAGTTAGATATAGATGTATTAGAGACAGGTATATCAGCCTCTAGGAGAGCTAAGAAGAAGAAGTTTAGAGAATTCCTATTTAAATATCTCGAAGAGGTTGGAGGTGAAACTGAAATTAATAATATTGTGAGTAAAGCTGCTGAAGAGGGTTTTGAAAAAGACTTTGTATTAGAGGAGATAAATGAGCTTAGAAAAAGTGGAGAACTCTACATGCCGAAGCCGGGTAAAATAGCGAAAGTAAAGTAAGATTTCTCTTAACCACTCTTCTCTTCAGGTTTCTCGCTTTTAGAGCTTTCCATTTTCTCTATAAGCCATTTTTTCCTATGTTTCCAGAGTGTTGGAGGCGTCCACATAACCCAGGCTGGTAATGCCTTAACAAACTCATATGCCTCCTCCCAGCTTTCAAGACCTAGTTTACTAGCCAACTCCTCAAGGCTCATAGGTGTCTTTACATACTCTTGAATAATAGATAAAACTCTCTCATCAATAGGTATCTCTTTCTCTCTCACTTTAACTACAAATAATACTTCTCCACTAGACTCACTCATATACTTAAACACCCTGTAAACCTTATAGTGTGATTTAAGGCTTATTAGATTTAATTAATGGGGCCGCCGGGATTTGAACCCGGGACCACCGGCGCTCTGGGATCTCTACGGGGGCCTGCCCCCCAGGCCGGCATCCTAGCCAGGCTAGACGACGGCCCCTTTCTCAATATCTCTATTGTGTTATGAGGGTGTATAGGTTATTTAAGCTTCTAAATATTTAAATTGAATATTTCACTTTTCTCTCTCTATAATTAAGTAGTTGTTGGTATAATGCTTAATGAGTAGAAGTCAATGTTCGCGGTAATTCAGTTAAGTGTCACCTCAGTTTTGTTTACGTGAGTGATTTAAGTATTATTTATCGAGAGGCTTAGTAGTTGAATAGATACTACCTTTAATATAGCACTCTATAGTAGTGGTCGTTATGCCTATAAGGTATAGGTGTAAAATGTGTGGACACGTTATTTTCGAGTTTAAGAGGGTGGGTCAAGACTTTAATGGGGTGCCAACACCACTAGAAGTCTTTAGATTAACTGGTGGAATATGTCCAGCTTGTAAGAGACACCTTGAATTACCGAAGCCTGAGGAGTATAGATCATATATTGTAATAAGACCACGTATACTAATTAGTTCTAGACAAATTCAAGCCCCAATTATATCAACACCGCTAGAGGCGAAAACAACAAAGACGTAGTTTACTCTTAGTTTAATCCAAGAGCACTAAGTATGTTTTCAAATTCAATATTACTATAGGTTAATTTGTAATTTCTTAGTGCTGAGAGAATTCTCTCAATACTCCAATTTAATAGTTCTCCTAATTCAACTCTATACTTGAATCTAAATACAATATATGATATAAACGAGGTGAGATTTACTGGTCTAGGTGATATTTTTGCACTTTCCCAGTCAATAACAACTACTCTATCACCTTCACAGTAAAACATGTGGCCTCCAGGTCTATTAAGCTCTGTGTGATCTATTCCACTAACATCTAGTTTAAATAGGGACTTCAAAGCATCTACGAGAACTCTCTTAACACCCCTCACATCACCATTTAATACTAGTTTCTCTAAGACAACGCTAAATGGTTTACAAATACGTGGTGATATAAGTTCTTGAAAAATATAGAAGTCTCTATAAGTGTAGAGTCTTGGAACTAGGCCAGATATTTGAGCACGCTTCATAACCTCGACCTCCCATAATAAGCTACTCCTCCTACTATCAATTCTCAGAATTTTCAATGCTCCAAGACCATACTTAGTATTCTTCGCAGCGACGACTATAGCTGAATAACCCTTACCGAGAACACGTATTCCAATAACACTAGTGCCTGTTTCAAGAAAATATATAAATCCATCGTCTAATAGGGGTTTAATTCTCTCTGAGTATTCAGAACAATCGCTACGTGGATAACATAATACCTGTTTAACGTAGAAGTCTCCTGGCACTAAGAAGTGCACTTCGCCATCCAACGCGGTGTCTTCACTAATATATTCCAAAGCCACTTACCAGCACCCTCTTCGAGTAATTTCTTCACGAGATCCTCGCTTAGAAACGTAATAGTAGGCTTAACGTTTCTTAAGTGTGGTGATACTGTAAACTCACTCCACCTAGATTCTAATATACTTATAATACTCTCCTCGACGCGTCTATCAAGAGACTCTAAACACCCCTCATTTGTAAGCCAGGGCCCAAAGCCCTTACCATAGTGTTTCTCAATAAAGCTTACAATTCTACTCCACTCGTGAGTGATACAGGGTCCTTTATAATGCTTATATAATGGTAACTCACAATATTCGAGCTCAGCCGAGATCAATACTCTATCTGCCTCATTAGTCCATGCACTATAATCAATAACTCTAAATCCAAGTACTCTTAGTAGACTTTCAAGCCTCGAAGATACTCTCAACGCTTCACCCCATATAACATCTGGCGCCAATTTCTCTCTCAAATCATACTCTAAGATAACAATACACCTACTCTTCAACGCCTCTAATAGATCTACAAGTCTGGGTTCTTCAAGCTCTTCAAAGAACTCTAAACCAGGGTTTCTGAGATAACATGTAGAGGCTAGTATTAATGTAGCCAGGCTTCTAAGTGAAACAGCAGCAGTAACGTTTCTCAAGGGGTCAACAGGGTCAGGCATAAATATGACAGAGTCAGGATATTTCTCTCTCAGCCTCTTAGCGAGATTACCAGTAAACTTCTCTCCAATAGTATTTATAAATACTGGTGGCTTCCACTCAGAAGCAGCTTCTAACACGCTTCTAAAACTACCATAAACAATGATTAAGAGTTCCGCTGCATATCCACTAAATCCTCTAACTCTGACTTCAGCGCCATAAACACCAATAGACTTCATAAATTTCTTTAAAAGCCTCACTTGATCTCTCATTTCACTAGTCAATTTAGAGTTCACATATAGTGTGTGAAAAGGTGTCCTATCAACAGCTGTCTTAGCTTGTGAGGGGTCTTCTAGTCTAAGTCCAGGAACAATATCTACTTCTACATCTCCTACTTTAACATGTACATAGGGGTGTTCTGCATATCTTAACTCCCACTTCCCAATTCTACTGGCAGCTTCTAGTAGTATTGGAAAACCCTTAGACTCTAATTCCTCCCTACTCCACGTGCCGGGAAAGAGAACAAAGACATCTAAATCTCTATCACCTGAAAGCCATGTATCGTGTGCTACACTACCTTGCAAAGCTACCTCAGCTTTAAACCCCTTCTCAACCAGTACTTCTGAAATGGTGTTTTCAATAAGCTTATATACAGAGAGTAATTTCTCATACTCTTCAATTTTAGGTTTAATTCTCAATAAAACTTCTCTTTCTACTTCACTATGAATACTCATTTATAATTAACCCTACCCCTCTACATTAACTTAACATTACAGATATTACTATATATTGGACCTGATGGCGTTAACACACTCTTCTTAACGAAAACTTCATCTACCTCTGTATAACCAAAATCTACATTAACAAGTTCACTTAGAATTCTCGTTAATTTATCAATATTTCTAAACCCCTTAACTCTCGCTAGTGTTATATGTGGTATAAATTCTTCTCTCTCACGTGGTATTCCAAGTTTTCTAAGTCTCTCTTCAACTAATAAGTATAATTCACGGAGCTTATCTGAACCTTCTTCAACACCAGCCCACACTACTCTCGGCCTTAGAATTGATGGAAAAGCCCCTACTCCTTTAACATGAATTTGGAATCTTCCCACCTGGATTTTCGAGATTTCAGCACAGATAACTTTAACAAGGCTAGATGAGATCTCACCAATAAATCTCAGAGTCAAA
>JAJHQS010000009.1 GCA_020833225.1 Desulfurococcaceae archaeon | reverse complement strand
TAATTACAGTTATTTTCAGATCGCTCACAGGCTCGCTATTGAGATATTAAAAACCTCGAGAATATATCTGCCAAGGAGTGTAAATGCTATTACTATTGTTAAACTAGCAATCGTCGCTTTACGTAAAATGCTTTTCACATCACTAGAACATAGATCCTGCGTGAGGGTGAGAAATACCGGTATTACAGAAAAAGGATTCATTATTGCAAGTAGCTGCACAAAATACATTATAAAAGTCATGACTATTTCAACAAACAAGCACACTCACCTCTTAAAAGCTTACTTACAAACTCCTCTTTATTAATACGTGGCTGTTTAAAATAGCGTAGTGTAGTGCGATGTTGAACTCTCAAAAATTCCCAATTAAACGAGAATTTCATAACTGAAAGCCGCGCCTTTTAGGATAGGGGTTGAAATACTTATAAGCTTGTATAATAAAGCGTTTCACAGTAATATGCATTAACATCGTTGAGTCCTCGGCGATGATTAGAGGTATATTTAAACCTTAAGTCTGAAGATTGAGAGTAATAGTCTCAAGACCTAACTCAGATTGAATTCTCAAAAGAGAAATATTACTCCTTAACCTACTAGCACTAGGAGGAGTTCTCGCCTCTCTAGTGTAAGAAGGGTAATTGACTACTCTCTGCTGATTCAGCTGAGTCTTCACAGTGTTATTCACAACTTTTTAGTAATGTTTTGAACATTTATAATTGCTTTAGGTACTGCTTACTCTATATATAGTGCTGGTTTAAGTGGAAGAGCTCGCTCAGCTCGAGGTATACTCCTGTGTCTTGCTTCTTCCTCCCATATTATTGAGATATTAACACCTAATTTGCGCTGTAAATAGTTAGTAACAGCTAACATCACTTCATACTCACGCTTACTCGTAGTCTTAGCTATTCTCTCTAAATCAGCTTTATCCATTTTCTTATAAGTGTTAAATGCATCAACTATTTCTATTTCACGGCCTTTTAATCCGAACTTAGTTTTCATGGCCTCAATTATCATTTTTAACTGCACTCCACTTAGTACTAGCCTGGCTATTTCGCGCTTCCATTCGGGTGCAATAATGATGTATACGGTGTTGACAGGTTTCTTTAGTAGTGCTATGATCTCTCTGATGTCGGAGATCACTTTATCAATATTATCAACTAAGATAACTAAGTCTTCTTCTATAGGTTTCTTCACCTCAGGCCATGACGAGACAGAGAGAAATTCACTACTACCTAGCCAACTATTAATTTCTTCGGTTAAATGTGGTATTACTGGGTTTAATAATGTAATCCACTCTCTAAGTATTTCCTTCACGCCACAAATATAGTCTAGTCCTTTTAGTTCTCTATACTTATCTACTAGCGTTAACACATCAAAGAAGACGTATTGTATATATTTTCTTATTTCCATGTTCTCTAACATAACAGTAGCTTTTTCAATTATTTCATTAAACTTACTCATGAACCACCTAGTAAATATGTCATATCCGCGTTCTTCACACGCCGTTTCCACCGCTTGTTTAGTTATATTAGTAAACCTCATAATATTATCAAGTACTCGTAAAACTTCTGCTTCACGCCAGTCGAGAACGCTGTCTAGCTCAGCTGCCCACGCTATGTAGAGCCTAAAGAGATCTGCTGAATACATTGTAGTTACATGTCTTAATGGTATAACATTACCCTTACTCTTTGACATTTTAGCTCCTTCTCTAATAACAGTTTCATTAAGAGATATTATTCGCGGCCACTGTTCCATTGGAAATAGTGCTATGTGATGTAGTATATAGAAGGTAAGGTGATTTGATATATGTGGTATGCCAGTGTGTCTCTGATCAACAGGATACCAATACATAAACTCTCTTCTCATCTCTTCGAGAACACTCACAGGTATACCACTCTTAGTTGAAACATCACTCACGTCGCCTTGACCAAGGAAGACATAGTCAAATACTTCTGGTATTAGCATATTAGGCTGAATACCCTTCTCTCTTATAATGTGTGCTATAGTATAGAACGCCATATATATTGTTGAATCGCTGAGACTCTCAATAATCCATTCTGAATCCCAAGGTAACTTCGTACCTATACCACGTTTTCTAGCACAAGGCCTTTTATCGAGCCAGTCTAATACATCTAAGAACTGTTTTGTATATTTTGATGGAATTACTATAAGCTTATTACTGAGGATAATTTCTCTCGCTTTACTCTTAAGCCATTCTAAATTATAATTTATAAACCACTGACCCGAGATCTTTGCAACTATTATCTTCCCCTTAGCCCTACACCAAGCCTTTCTATTAAGCTCGTAGAAGGGTATGGCGTATCCCTGCATATAGAGCTTATTCTTCATTTTCTCTCTCGCATCTCTAACTGATAGACCATTAAATTCAGGATCATCTACTCTAATAATGCCCTTATAGAATTGCTCTTTATAAACCTCACTCGTTATCTCTTCTAATCTAGGATCATTCTGACTCTCAATGCCTGCATTTTTAACAACTTCCTCAGCATGATGACCCTTAATACCCGGTATATCGATAATTTTCACTGGCTCAATACTCGTCACCTGCGATGGATCTATACCATATTCTTTAAGCAAGTCTGGATTTCTCTTTAACTCCACTAAGGCCACATAATCATAAGGCGCATCACTTGGCTCGGAGTACACTATACCGGTGGCATTATCTGGATCAACAAATTGCGCTGGCAAGATTAATAGGCGCTTTTGATTTAGCGGCGATAGAGCATATTTACCTAAAAGCTCTCTCCCACTAATAGTCTTAATAACTATGAATTCTTCTTCTGGATATTGATATTTCAGCTTTAAGAACGCCTCGTTAGACACTATGTATTTATCTCCACGCCACTTGAACACAACATACTCAACCTGCGGGTTAATCCACATATTTACAGCACCTAGGAGAGTTTCTGGCCTTAAAGTTCCTGCAAGCAGGTATACATCAGAATCCTCGAGCTTAAATTTAACAGCTGTGAATTCTACTATTTCAACTGGATTTACATCTGCATCTAAAATGTCGTCTTCACCTTCAGGTTGTTGATGTAATAGGCAGTATGTTACAATGTGTTCTCCCCTGGTTATGAGGCCTTTATCCATTAATTTGTAAAATTGCCATGTTACGAAGTTATGATATATTGGTTCACCAGTGTGGAATTTCCTCCTCCAGTCAATACTATACCCGAGTTCTTCAAAGTCTCTCTGGATTCTTTCTGCGAAAAATACTGCCAGATTTAGAGGGTTTTTAAAAGACTCGAGAATTTCCTCAACTTTGTACTCGTCTTCTACATATAGTTTTATATACTCTCTATACATAGATATCGTCTTTTGATCACCTCTACTAATCATCTCAGAAAATGCCATTATAGGTGTCCCGGTAATATGAAAAGCCATGGGGTAAAGTACATTAAATCCTCTTAGTCTCTTATACCTTGCCACTATATCGCCAATTGTATATGTTCTTCCGTGACCAATGTGAAGCGGGCCATTAGCATAGGGGTATGGAACTGTAATATAGAATTTTGGAGCTCCTGGCTTAAGATTAGCTTCAAATAGATGTGCCTCTCTCCATTTACTCTGCCACTTCTTCTCTATACTTCTAAGCCACCTCAGAAACTCATCTCTACTCTGAAACATTCGAAACACCCCCTACAAACTGCTCTACTTAATCTACATTAAACTACTTAAAACTATTTCAAACATAGTAGTAATATAGTTGACGCGTTAAGGGTGCCCTATGTGCCAAGACATTGGATTGACGAGTTAGCTGATAAGCTCTATGAAAGTCTTAAGAAGAGAGGTAAAAGCATAATTGTATTTAATAGTGGACTCTCTGTTTCTGGACTACAACATGTAGGGAGACTTAGGGGAGAAATAATTATACCAGAAGTTCTCAGAAAACTACTCCAAAGTAGAGGTTTAGTAGTGAAACAGTATCTTACATTATACACCCAAGACTCATGGAAAGCAAAAGAAGCACAAGTTAAGAGGTTTAAAGAAAATGGTGTAAAATATGCTGGCTGGCCATTAATAAGAGTACCAGATCCTGAGGGCTGCCATTCTAACTGGGTTGAACACTACTGGAAAGACTTTGGACCCTTTATTGGGGAATTTACAGATGGCGAGATCGAAGTTGTAACTACTACAGAACTTTACAAGAATAAGCTTAAAGAGTTTACTAAGCTAGTATTTGAAAATAGAGAGAAAGTGAGAATGGTAATAAATAAGTATAGAGGACGTAAGCAATATAAAGAAGGCTGGATCCCTTTTGAACCTATCTGTGAGAAGTGTGGTAGAATAGATACTACTAGCTCCACAAGGATCGTTGATGAAGAACACGTAGAGTACGTGTGTAGTGGTTGTGGACATAGAGGGGTCTCGTCTATTGAAAACGGTAAATTAATGTGGAGAATAGAGTGGGTTGGTGTTTGGTGGTCCCTGGGTGTAGACTTTGAAGCTTACGGCAAAGATCACGCCATGCCAGGTGGTAGTAGAGATAGCTGTGTAGACCTAGCTGTAAACGTATTTAACATGCAACCACCGGAAGGCATACCCTACGAGTGGGTTGAGTGGAAAACACCAGATGGAAAATTAGCAGACATGGGTAGTAGTGACTTCTTAGGTTTCACACCGAGAGAATGGCTTGAAGTGGCACACCCCCATGTATTTAGATTTATAGTTCTCAAAACTCCCCCCATGAAAAAGTTTGCTGTGGGTCTTCATGAAGTACCACATTATTACAACATCTACTATAAAGCTGAGAGAATTTATTATGGAGTTGAAAAAGCTGTGAGCGAAGAAGAGGAAGTCTTGTTAAGCAGAAGCTATGAGCTCAGTTATCCGCGTGGTTTACCACCACGTGAAATGCCAGAACAGGTACCTTACTTACACTTAGCAATACTCGCACAAATTATACCATGTGAGAAATGGGCTACTGAGGGATTAACGAGACTTAAAACAAGTGGACACATTAGTGAAAAGCCTACAGAATATGGATTAAAAAGAATACTTGAAATAATGCAAAAAGCACATGTATGGGTTGAAAAATATGGACCTAGCGATATGAGAGTAAAATTACTTCCAATCAGTGAAGCTGAGAAAGTTGCATCTACAATACCTAGCAGTATTGCTGATATATTTAAAGAACTATATGAACGCTTTCAAACACTTGATTTATGGAGTGAGGAGAAAATTAAAGATGCTTTCATAGCTGTAACATCAAGACTAGGAGAAGATCTTGTTAAATCCTTTTACACATATTTCTATAGGTTACTAAGTGGAAAAGATAGTGGTCCTAGAGCTGCACCTCTACTAGCTCTACTAGGCAGAGAACTTAGTTTAAAGTACATATTGCTAGCAACTAAGACGCATATTTAGGGTCAAACTTTGTGAAAATATCTATTATAATTCCCACATATAATGAAAGAGAAAATATAGAAAAACTTATTCCACTAATAGATAACTATGTAAGAGGACTTAACTACGAAATTATAGTTGTAGACGATAATAGCCCCGATAACACTGCAAAAGTGGCTGAAGCGTTTTCAACCAAATACCCTGTTAAAGTTGTAAAGCGGCCTTTTAAAATGGGCTTATCCTCAGCCATCTACGATGGGTTAAGAGCCTCAGAGGGTAATATAGTAGTTGTCATGGATGCAGACTTACAACATCCCCCATCACTTATTCCAAAACTAGTTAAACGTGTAAATGAGTGTGACATTGTTATTGCCTCAAGATACATCAGAGGTGGCGGTGTTCAAGGCTTTGGATTACTTAGATCCCTCATATCTTTCGGAGCCACTATGCTTACGAGAATTCTCATTAAAAGCTGTAGAGGTGTTAGAGATCCTATTAGTGGATTCTTCGCTGCAAAGAGAGAAGTGTTGTCAGCATGGAGGCCCATAGAGCCTAAGGGGTATAAAGTCCTTGTAGAAATACTCGGTTATTTAAAACCACACCGAGTCTGCGAAGAACCATATGTATTTAGACAAAGAGTTTCAGGAAAATCTAAACTAAGCGTGCGAGTAATACTCTCATATGTTAGAGTTCTCTACAAGCTTAACAAAATAGGTTTCTTAATATTAATGTCAGGAGCTTTAATTCTCCTCGCTGTACTAACATACTCGCTAATAAAACTTATAATGTTGTTTTAGTTTAAATACTTACATTAAGTTTAAATAACTCACAAATATTTATGCTATTATTAAATCTAGAAACTAGATTATTGACCTAATAGGAGTTGGTGTATAGAGACGTGACGTGGAAGCTTGAAGGGCCATATAACCAACACTTTGTTGAAAAACGCGTCTTAGACTATTGGGAAGAGAATAAAATATATGATCTCGTGAAAAACGAAGCTCTTAAAAAACAAGCAGTATTCAAGTTTATTGATGGTCCTCCATACCCCTCAAGCGACATACCCCACATTGGCACTGCATTAAACAAAGTACTGAAGGACTCTATATTAAGATATTGGAGAATGAGGGGATATAATGTCTACGATAGACCTGGTTATGATTGTCACGGCTTACCAATAGAAGTTAAAGTGGAACAACTACTTGGTGTTAAGTCTAAGAAGGAAATTGAAGAGAAAATCGGAGTTGAGAATTTTATTGAGCAATGCAGAAAATTTGCACTCTTAAATGCTAATGCCATGACCAAGTGGTTTAAAGAACTTGGAGTATTCATGGACTGGAAGAACCCCTATTACACGATAACAAATGACTACATTAGTGCTGCCTGGTGGCTTGTTAAAAAAGCTGATGAACTCGGTTTACTAGACATAGAATATAGAGTCGTGTATTGGTGTCCACGATGTTCTACAACATTAGCAGAATATGAGGTGGAATACAGTGATCTCGAAGACCCAAGCATCTATGTTAAGTTCCCTGTTAGAGAGGAGCCTAATACGTATTTAATTATTTGGACTACTACTCCGTGGACTTTACCGGCGAATGTTTTTGTAATGGCTCATCCCGATGAGGTCTATATTAAACTCTACGTACGTGGTGAAACGTGGATTCTCGCTAAGCAGAGGCTTAAAGCTTTTATTAAAGAATGCGGAATAGCAGGATATAGTATTATAGGAGAAATTTACGGCAGAGAGCTCACTAAGTACACATATACACATCCACTAAGAGATCTTATACCACTACAGGAGAAACTTGATGAGTATCACAGAATTGTACTTAGTAGAGAATATGTAACAATGTATGAAGGTACTGGTCTTGTTCACTGTGCACCAGGTCATGGCTTTGAAGATTTTGATGTAGCTGTAAAAATGGGTATGTATGATCTCGTTATCTCGCCAGTAGATGAGGAGGGAAGATTTACTAGTGAAGTAGGATTTATTGCTGGACTCTACGTGAGAGACGCCAATGTTAAAATTATTCAAGCCCTGGAAGAAAGAGGCTATCTAATATATAGCGGTACAATTATACATCGCTATCCTATTTGCTGGAGATGTAAAACACCCGTTATTCTACGTGCTACTAAACAGTGGGTTATTAAAGTCACTAAGATAAAGAGCCTACTGCGAGAAGAAGTGTCTAAAGTCACTTGGATTCCCTCTTGGGCACTTACAAGACTTGGAAATATACTTGAAAATCTCCAAGACTGGGTTATTTCGAGACAACGTTACTGGGGTACTCCATTACCAGTATGGATTTGTCCTAATGGACATAGAGTTGTTATAGGTAGTAAAGAGGAATTAAAGAAGTATGCCGGTTACATTCCTCAAGATCTTCATAAGCCTTGGATAGATAAAATTACTTTTAAATGCCCACAGTGTGGATTAGAGATGCAGAGGGTTCCTGATGTATTAGATGTATGGTTAGATAGTGGTGTAGCTTTTTATGCTCCCCGTGGTCACCCTGAGAAGATGAGTACTGAGGAAGCTATATTAGACTTTATCGTAGAGGGGCCTGATCAAATCAGGGGATGGTTCTTTTCACTACTAAGGTCAGGAGTTATAATATATAAGAAGGCTCCCTATAAAGTAGTCTTAGTACATGGTTTTATGCTTGATGAAAAAGGCAGAGAAATGCATAAGAGCCTAGGTAACTACGTTGGTGTTGATGAAGCCATTGAGAAGGCTGGTCGTGATCCACTAAGGCTTTGGTTACTTTCAAATACACTGTGGGAAGATGTTAAGTTCTCCTGGAAAGAGCTGGAAGAATCTCGCCGTGATCTCTCAGTACTTTGGAACGTAGCAGTCTTCGCTAAGACATATATGGATCTCGACGATTTTAATCCACATAGACATAGTCTACGAGAATACGAGGATGTACTTCACATAGAGGACAAATGGATACTGAGTAGAGTGAATAATCTTGTTAAAGCAGTATTAAAACACATGGAGTCATATAGAGTTCACGAGGCTGTAAGGCTTATTAGACAATTCATAGTTGAGGATTTAAGTCACTGGTATATTAGGTTGGTTAGACCACGCGTATGGATCGAGGAAAACGTGGCTGACAAAATGGCGGTCTATGCCACATTGTTCTATGTACTTGATAGAGTCCTAAGACTCCTAGCACCTATTACACCACTTGTCACCGAGTACATTTATCAAGCACTTTACAGAGAATATTATGGTAAACCAAGTATACATCTTTTGGAGTTTCCAGAACCAGATTATAGGTTTATAGATGAGATCTTAGAGAAAAATATGGAGCTAATACGTGAAATTTATAGTGCTGTGGCTAGTGCGAGAATGAAATATGGTTTAAAACTCCGACAACCTGTGAGAAGAGTTGTTATTTACACTAGTAGTCCAGAAATCTCAAGGGCTGTTGAACGCTTAATTGATATCGTAAAATTCGCTTGTAATACAAAGTATGTAGAGATCGTGGAGGCTAGTAAAGTAGAAGAAATTAAGAGATATAAAGTTAAGCCGGTTTACAGGTCTCTAGGCCCTAAATACCGTGGATTACTAAATGAACTGATTAGACACCTAGAAGAAAACAGCGATATTGTAGCGAGAAGCATATTGAAAAGTGGAGTCTATAAGTGTGTAATTGGCAACGTAGAGGTCACTATTGAAAAAGATGATGTAGAGATCACACCATACTACCTCGAGGAATATACTGTTAGCGAGTTCGAGCATGGTATTGTAGCTGTAGACACAAAGATGTCTATAGAAGACCTAGCAGAGGGCTTGGCTAGAGATATTGTTAGAAGAGTACAAGTCATGAGGAAGATGCTAAAGCTACCTCTCACAGCTAAAATAGTGACAGTTATTATAGCTCCAAGTGACAAGGTTCAGTTAATTGAATCTAAGAGAAATTACATTATGAATGAAACGAGATCTATCGAGCTAAATGTATCAAGCGATCTAAGCCAAGCTGGTAAACTTGGAGGTCTAGTTGAAAAGTGGGATATTAATGACGAAGAATACATCATAGAGGTGAAGCCCACTGAGTAGTGAAATATATTGGGAGCTCATTAAGAGGGCTTTAACTATACTCCCTAACAGCTATGCACCTTACAGTAACATCCACGTGGCATCAGCAATACTGTGTGATGATGGAAGAACATATTTAGGCGTAAATGTGGAGAATTCTAGCTATGGGCTTACAATATGTGCTGAGAGATCAGCTATAGCGTCAATGATTACCAATGGGTGTAAGAAACCATTAGTAGTAGCCGTGATAGCCGACACCGAGAATCCCATACCCCCATGTGGAGCCTGTAGACAAGTTATAGCTGAATTCAATCCCGAAGCCACTATTGTAATGTATAGTGTAAAAAGCGGCGAACTAATAGTTAAAAATCTTTCAGATCTCTTACCAAATCCTTTTCACTTGAGAGCTATTAAATAAATTAACTATAATTAAAACAGAAGAGTTGCTATTGTAAAATATGTCGTTACTGTAGCTATATCCGCAATACTTGTTATAACAGGCGCTGAGGCTACTGCTGGATCTATGTGGAACTTTGCTAATAATATAGGTAATAGTGAGCCCACGATGTCTGCTATGTAGCATGACGCTATTAGTGCCATTGTAACAGCGAGCGCTATTTTCACTGCATAGCTGATTCCCTGATGAGCTAAAAATGGTATTGTAAATCCTATAGCAAAACTCACTGGCACAAGAATTGTTAGTAGTAGTGTTGTAGTCAAGAACTCCTTGCTAAGCATTATTAAAATGTCTCTCTTAGTTAATTTAATTTCACCTGTGACAAGACTTCTAATAATAATAGCTGAGGATTGAGAGCCAATATTACCTGAATTATCAGCTAGCAACGGCATAAAGGCTGCGAGGAGTGCTATTTTTTCAATAATATTCTCGTAGACAGCAACAATGCCGCCAGTAATAGTGTTCATGAGGTATAAATATATTAATACAGGAGCTCTTTTAAGTGCTAATTTAATAGGGCTTTCAGTTACATAGTTGCCTTTAATAGTCTCCACTATACCAGCGTATTTTAAGAGGTCTTCCATATACTCGCTTGAAATCACGTCGAGAAGGTCGTCGAGTGTTACAACACCTAAGAATCGCCCATCAAAATCTACCACCGGTACCTCGAGAAGATCGTATTTAATTGCTAGCTTGGCAGCTTCTTCACGATCTGCGAAGGGGTTAATTGTAAACTTAACAGGTTGAATACACTTAGAGATCTTCACGTCGCGTGGCTTCAATAGTAGTGTCTTAACGTCAGTATAACCTACTAATAAACCCTTCTCATCAATGATGTAGATGTAGTAGTGGCTTTCATAAAGTCCTAGTTTAGATTTCTGAATATAGGCATCAAGTACTTCACCAACACTCATTTCAGACACAAACACTGGAACCATTGTCGTCATTACTCCACCTACACTCTCAGGTGGAAACTTCATTAGTGAAGCCACTGTATACGCAAAGTCCCTGGGTAAGAGTTTCAACACTTCCACACGTGTTTTAGATGGGAGCTTAGAAATGAAATCTGCAACTTCATCGACAGGAAGTTTTACTAAAACCTTGACGATGTCGTCAAAACCCTTAACAGAGGTAATCTCGTTAACTAGCTCTACTGGTAACTTAGCTAATTCCTCATTAATTCTCTCTAAGTCCATTACGCTCAGTAATTTGACTCTAAGTTCGCTTCTTAAACGTAAAAGCACCTCGACTACTTCATGTTGTGGTAAGGCATCGAGTAATGTACTCGCATCTCTGATTTTATCCTGTTCAAGTAGCTCAGAGATCCTCTTAACAAGCTCTACAGAGTTCACAATATAACCCCTAATAGTAATTCTAGTAATTAATAAAATAAAAACCACTCTGGAAATTTAATGTAATGGCCCTTAAATAACATGGTTATTAGCCCTAAACATATATTCTATGAAGTGAGTGCGGTGAAACTCGTGGTGGAAATAGTGCTTAAAGTGAGAGATCTAAGTGTAGCTATTAGTGGGAGAGTTATTATTAGGAATAATAATGTATTTGTAGAGAGAAATAGTGTGGTTTTTCTTTTAGGTCCTAATGGTAGTGGTAAGTCCACGTTTTTAAAAGCTATAATTGGATACCCAGGTGTTGAAGTAATATCTGGAAATATTGTTTTCGAGGGTGAAGACATCACTGGTAAGCCTATGGAGTATAGGGTTTCAAAAGGACTTACCCTAGCACATCAAACACCTCCAAAACTAACTGGTGTACGCATGCGTCAATTACTTGAAGCTTTATGTAAGAAGACCGGCTGTGATCCGATTGAAATAGCAAGTGTTCTTGAGATTAAACACCTCCTTGATAGGGAGTTTGGAAAAGGTTTCTCCGGCGGCGAACTCAAGAGAGCTGAGATTGCAATGCTCTTAGCTCAAAAACCAAAACTACCACTAATAGATGAACCTGACAGCGGTGTAGATGTCGACTCTATCGAGATCATAGCTAGCGCCATTAAGAAACTTATAAGTGAAACACCATATAAGTCTACAATTATAGTTACTCACAGTGCACAGATATCTAAGTATATTAAGCCTACTTTAACGTGTATTATGGTCTCTGGTGAAATAAAGTTCTGTGGTGGGCCAGAACTATTAAGTGAGGTGTTTATTCATGGCTTTAGAGAACTGGTTAGAGAAAATAAGAGAGAGGGCTAAGAGCGCTCTAAGTAAACCAGCACTCTATGGATTAGACGTAGATATTTCGGAATATCTTAAACCAGTGAGCGGAGAGTCTAAATTAGACACTGAGAGAGTGAGTGAGGTAGGTGTTGACCTCTCAGCTAAGGCTTACTATACGCAGGTTGATCAGGCGTATTTTAGATATCTTAGCAAGATACCTGGTGTTGAAGTTAAACGCATAGAGGAGTTTATTGAAGAAAACCCTGATGAAGCTAGAGAATACGTGTGGAAGCTCATTGACCCAGCAATGGATAAATATACTGCTATAGCTACTCTTAAAGGTCTTGGAGGTTATTTTGTGAGAGTAAAAGAAAATACTAGAATAGAAGACCCTATAATGACTTGTCTCTTTATGAGTATTGGTGGTTTACAGGCACCACACAATATTGCTATTATTGAGAAAGGTGCTGATGTAACTATTTACACTGGTTGTACAATAGCACCAGAGTCTTTTGGTTTACATGTAGGTATAACAGAGTATTATGTGGAAGATGAGGCTACACTAAGATACATAATGGTGCATTCGTGGAATAGAGTTTCACATGTAAGACCTAGAACAGCTGTGTGGATTAAACCCGGCGGTAAGTATATATCGTACTATGTGAGTATTGGTCGTGTTAAGACTCTTCAAACATACCCAGTAATTTACTTAGAGAAAAATGCGTATACTTATACAGCTTCTATCTTACTAGGCTTAGAGAACTCTATTTTAGATGTTGGTGGACTAGCTTATTTACTGGGTGAAGGCTCTGCAGCTGAGATCATCTCTAGATCTCTCGGCAAAGACTTCTCGAGGATCACCACTCGGGCTCGAATAGTTGGTAAGAGCGGAAAAGGTCATATAGATTGTAGAGGATTATTACTCTCCGAGAACTCTGTAATTGAAACCATACCAGAACTCCTTGCAGAAACCCCAAATGTAATATTAACACACGAAGCATCAATAGGAAAAATTGCCGAGGACGAGATCAACTACCTTATCAGCAGGGGATTTACACGAGAAGAAGCTGTGGGGATCATTATAAGAGGCTTTATAAGCTTAGATATTAAAGGTATACCAGAGCGCGTAAAGAAGCACATTGAGACAATAGAAAGAATAACGGCTGAGAAAGCCCTTTGAATCTTATATATGTACACCTGCTTAGAGTAATGTTTTTCGACAATTACTATTTAATTATTTATTAGTTAAATAATTTACTTGAATAAAAAAGCTTTATATATAAGATGTCATCGAGTTTTTACTTAGAAGGTATGGTGTGATCTTGGAGGCTATTATTACAAATAATGTTGTAAAAATTTACAGTGGTGGTGTAAAAGCTCTAGATGGCGTGTCTCTTACAACCGAGGAGGGTTCTTCTCACGCTTTATTGGGACCTAATGGTGCTGGTAAAACTACTCTAATTAGAATAATTACTACTCAAATTAAGCCTACATCAGGATCTATTAAGGTTTTAGGATTTGACGTGATTTCTCAAGGTTCTAGAGTTAGAGAGCTAATAGGTTATGTGCCTCAAGAAATGAGCTTGTGGACGGAGCTTTCAGGTTTTGAGAACATGTTAATATATTCAAAACTATATGGAATTCCTTCAGCTCAGAGAAAAGATATTATAGAGGAATTATTAGAATTTATGGAATTAAGAGATACTGCTAATAGACTTGTAAAGACCTATTCTGGCGGTATGATCAGGAGACTTGAAATAGCTATAGCTTTAATGCGTAAACCTAGAGTATTAATACTAGATGAACCCACGATAGGGCTAGATCCTAGGGCTAGGTCACTAGTATGGAGTAAGCTATTAAGCTTCAAGAAAGAACACGATATGACAATATTTTTTGCAACACATTACATGGATGAAGCTGAGAGATATGCTGATAAAGTTACATTGCTAAATCGCGGCAAAGTTATTATTGAAGATTCACCAGTACGGTTAAAAGAAATTGTAGGAGGAAATTCTATCACAATAAAACTACATAATAGTAGAGATCGTGATTACATAGTGGAGTCGCTGAAAAATAGTGAATTTAAAATTACAATACTCGACGAGAAGTCCCTCTCGTTCTCAGTTAATAATATTTCGAGAGACTTACCTAGAATTATAGAGGCTATTTATAAACTTGGCGTTATAGTCGAAGGGGTTGAACTCGGAGAAAAGACTCTAGATGATGTTTTCATAGCACTAACTGGAATGCGTGTAGAAGAGACTCCAGGAAGATTAAGAGAGGTATTATCTACGAGAAGAATGATTAGGAGGGGTGGTTAAAAGTGAATTATACGGGTTTTATATCTTGTATTCTCACAATGGTTGAAGTCGAGTTAAGAAGACTAAGACATGACCCTATTGAGATATTTACTAGAGCTATTCAACCAGTTCTCTGGGTTATAGTTTTTGGCTCAGTAATGGCGAAGGTAAGGGCTTTTCCAGGTGTAGGGGATTATGTGACTTTCATAGCACCAGGAGTCATAATGCAGTCAGCTACATTTATTGCTTTAGCATATGGTATAATGCTTGTTTTTGAGAGAGAGGCGGGTTTACTGAAAAGGCTTTTAACAGTGCCGATCAGCCGGGTTGCAATAGTGCTTGGAAGATCTCTGGCAGGAGGTATTAGAGCCTCTACACAATATATCATAGTCTTAATAGCTGCTATTATTGTTGGTGCAAAAATAAATTTAAACCCCTTAGGCTTGTTCATCGGGTGGTTAACGATAATCTATGTGGCAATGGGCTTTACTGGGCTCTCAATACTCATAGCCTCTACATTAAAAACAAGAGAGAGGTTTATGGGGATAATTGGGGCCATATCAATGCCCCTCTTCTTCGCCAGTAATGCACTATACCCAGTAGACATAATGCCAGAGTTCATTAAGATAATTGCTCTGGGAAATCCACTAACATACACTGTAAATATCCTCAGAAAGATCTTGATTCACGGCGACTATGATATACTAGTAGACTTATTTGCCCTAACAGTATTTAATGCGATATCAATTATGGCTGCATTTAAGTGCTTTAGTAAAATAATAGAATAAGAGACGTGTGATTAAAAACTACTTCAAAGATCTTTGCCTAATTACAATTTTACTTCCAATAATCATACTACTCGGTATCAATACTTCAACACCGTCTTTTCTCTGAACTATTGTGAAAAGAGTTGAGATGTCTTTAACTGTGACCTCGGGCTACTAGTATAGCGTATAATACTACTTTACCAAGAGCCTTACCTAAACTCTCCTCACTGCTCATAGATACCCCTGGTTATTAGTTAACCCTTAGATTAAAAATTTATAAATTTTATAGTCAGAGTTTATAGCGAAATAGTTTGAGAGTTCTTGGTAGTCCTTATCATATTAATTGCTCACTCTAAAACTCTGAACACACTAAACCTCATAAATCTCTAATACTTGTTCCTAATCTGGGAGATATGGTTGCCTCGTAATAGTAATATAGATCATCTTGTTTTATTCGGCAAACTTCAATGTCCCTATATTAGAGCTAAAAGAGTTCAAATTTTAGGTGTATTAAAAGCTATATTCGTAGTTGCCGATGAGGAGGCAGTTATTTTTGGCAGTGGTAGAGTAGGTATTCTGGCATCTAATAATTGTATTTTGTTCTCTGGTAAGAGACCTCTAATCATTGGGAAAGCACACTGTGTAAATATTCTGGTGTTTGGCGGGAAAGCCCCTGTGGTCTTGAAGTATGTGAAAGCTCGAAATATATATGCGAGAAGAGTTATCATTGGTGAATTAGAGGTTAAAGAAGCTGTTTTAGCTGAGCTCTGCAACATAGAGACCCTCTTGAGAGCTAATAGAGTAACCTTTGTAGACCCTCATCTCTATATTGAAAATCTAGGCGATCTAGGCGAGGTCAATTACGCTTATGACATAGTTGATCAAGTTTAAACAGAGTTAAATAGAATAAGTTAGTTTACTAAAATACTTCCAGTAAAAGTGCCAATTTAATCTAACAGCTCTTTAAGCGATTTTGGTTGACCTGGATATAATCCCCCCTTCTTTGTTTTAATAATCTCTATTATCCATGGTGCTAATTTATAAACCCCATTTTTATACTCGAGAAAACCTTTATTTGCAAGTAATGCCATGGCTACGTTTACTTCTCTCAATATTATAGCGTCTTCAAGCTCACTTACAATATCTGTCTCACCTTGCTTAGCTCTCTTTTTAACCTCTTCTTTTATGTCGAGTGCTGCAATGATCTCTCCAGCACTAATGTGTTTAATAAAATACTCCATAATAATTCTCTCTAACTTATTCAATGAGAGAATTTCCCTAATACTTCTCTCACTACTCTTTAGAGACACTAATAGTGCACCTCTACGAGAAACTAATAATACCATGTATTATAATATGAGTGCTCATTAACCATAAATACAGAGTTTTTTCGAGCTCTACAATAGCTTTTAAAGAGACATTTCTCACACTCAGGTTGCCTATCTCGTACACACAATTTTCTACCCATGATCCAGAAGAAGTCGTCGATCACAATTGGACTTAACCCGGATTTAAATGCCACATACCTATAAGCCCTTTTAACAACAATCCTTAACAATATGTCTTCTTCAGCCGTTACCTCAACACCTTCTTTAATCTTATTCCACAAAGGACCAGACACCATTACGAGCCCTACGCGGTAAGCTATACGTGATAAGTGATTATCTACAGCCACATCTAATTCATCTATAGGTTTAAAGAGTCCTCGTGTAATAAGAAACTTCGCTAAGAGCATTGCCTTCTTTTCAACAGGATCTTCATATGCTCTGAAGACTTTTAAATTATCTACAAGACCTGGATTTTCAAGAGAACCATGTATCTTATTATCAGATTTCTCTATAATTTTTAGAGCACTTGAATTATATAGTCTCATGAGTTTATATCCTAGATCTCTAAGCAACAACGTCCTTATTTCTAAATCTGGTGGCATAGTATTACCAATACTAAGCCATTCTCTCACGTCTTCAACTTTAATCTCCACAAGCCTTTCAGGCGAGAAGAAGCCTGGATCCTCTATATACTTTTTCATGCCAAGTCTATAGAGCAGATCAGCTCCTTTATAGCAACCATCTTCAAGACACGCCTCGTAAGGTTTACCAGGTCTACTAAGCCTATGATCCATTGCAACGAGGACTAGAAAATAGCGTGTAACTAACTCAGGATCATCACTTACAGGCGGATAAAACTTTGTATCATAAACATCTAGTTTCTCAAGAGCCCCAGATTTATGTTTAAGTGTCCTAGCCACCCTCTCTACAACGCCAATATCTACTCCTACAATTTCCAAGAGACGCCCCCTGAGAAGTATTATGCTACAGAGTCTTAAGTGAAATACTCTACTATAACTATGTCTTCACTACAATAAATCCCAGTGCTTTACTATCAAAATAAAGTACTCTAAAACCTGATTTTTCAAGCCTTTCTTTAATGCCTTTAAGTATACTTGGGGGGCCATGTTTCCTCGGTTCGCCAGTATAGTGAAATAGAATTCCACGTGGTTTAAGAACTCTGTAGAGCTCTTTATAGAATTCTAAACTATAGAGGTTTCCAGTAGTCCTCGTAAATCGCGGTGGATCATGAATAATCCTGTCAAAGTACATATCTGGAAGCCTAGTAATCAGCTTTGTGACGTCACCAATATGTATTTTAACGCGTGAATCTTCAAGATCTCTACTCCACGGATTTCTCTCAGCAATCCACACCACGTCTTCATCTATTTCGAAAGTATATACTAAACTAGCGCCACGCCGAAGTGAGGCTATTGTGGTATATCCGAGTCCCATACACGTGTCTAAAATCACTTGACTTCGCGAGATCTTTGCTGCTGAGATCTTCAACAACGCATCAGTCCACGGGTCAATTCCACTAATTCTATGCATGTGAATGCCGTTAATTTCAAGTGTTGGTGCTTTATCAAGTCCAGTAGCTTTTAACTTATAAAACCCCTTCTCCGTATATTTCACAACATCAAATACATATTTATCTGAGACAAACTTAACTCTATCAGCTTCACTAGGCATTAATTCATCTATTGAGAAGCTTTTGTTATTAATTTTTACTAGTCCATTTTCAATACACAAAAATGTCGTGGTAAGACCTAGATCCAGGGTAGTGTTAAAACAACCACTCTTCTTTCTTAACTCCTCGATAAGAAACCATGTAAACCAATAACCTCTCACGGGCTTAAATGAGTATTCATAATTTTCAAGAGTTAACAATTAACTTCTCCCCATATATACGCAAGAGAGAGGTATATATCTAGTGAATATACATCTACGTGAAACTTTTTTACGAAGATTTCTCACACTATCGTAAAGCCCTTCAACATAGAGAACTGTAATATAGCCTACACTAGATCTAATTGTGAACTGTGCTTTTACTATTTCACTTTTTAAACTATTTACATCTATGGACTTCTCACTCATAAGAATTATGAGCCCTGTACATAAGTGTTCACCGTGTTCGTGAAGATCGTTGTGAAGATACTCTTGAAGAGCCCTGGCCACTATACTGGAACGATCACTACTAATACTTGACGCAAGCTCATCTAGTTTAACTGCTACGGGTTCAGGTAAACTAATACCAAACCTCCTCTTCAAAACACTACACCTTCACAATGTATTTTAATAGTAAGAGTAAGATAAGTACTAAGCCGGTAAAACCTGTGGGTGCACCACCAAGGAGAATTGAAAGCATTAAACCACTAGTAGCTGAGAAAAACCCCACTACTAATCCAAGCCACACGTGCTCTCTCATATTATTAGAATAGAGAGCTGCAATAGAGGCTGGAAGTAGTAACATCACATGTTCAGCTATGTAACCTGCAAATTTTAGTAGAGTAATTGATACTACTCCAATTAAGGTATAAGAGAAGAAGTCATAGAAATTCACATTAATACCTGCTAATAGTGCTGACACCTCATCAACGCTCACCTCAAGTACTCTTCGAAATACTAGGACTATTATAAATGTAACTATAAGTGAAAGTATTATAGCAAACATAGCTTCACTTGTACTGACAAGTAGTGGGTCTCCAAGTAGTAGACTAGAGAGAGAGTATTTCATAGGTATCCTGGTTAAGGCGTAATGAACTAGTAAAATTGTAAGAACAAGTGTCAGTGAACTAGTTATAGCAATTGCTTTCTCCTGCATAAATCCTTTCTTCACAAGAGCCATTGTTACATATACTAGAAGCAGCCCTATTGGCAGTGCATAATAGTAAATATTTCCTCCAATATAGTACTCGATAATATAGCCAGCTGTTACTGCTAGTAGACTACTGTGTACGCTCTCAGCTACGAGGAATTCTAGTCTTCTATAATATGTTAATAAACTAGTTGCACTAAAAGCTAAACTCACCACTATGTAAGCTAATCCCCTGTAAACATCGTAGAGTACGCAGGGTATTAGTAAAAATACGCTTAAGAGTATTAACAATAAAACTTTAAACGTCAAGTTCTCCGCCTCACATATAATTTATCAAGGAGAACTCCAATTACAATACCACTTGTAAGTGTAATCATCATCCATAAAATAGTAGTGTATGTATTCTTCTCAACTCCCACACTACTGGTAACTGTTGTTTCCGTGATCGTTGAGTTCTTTAATTGCTCTACCACCTGCTTAAGCCCATCTAGTATACTTACGTTACTAGTTGGTGAAGGGGTCTTAACAACTAAGACGTTGTATTTACTAGCCTCTTCAACTATGAATGAATAGTGAGGAAAGTCTTCTGCTACAAAAACTACTTTCACAGAGTTATTAGCTAGGAATTCTCTAAATACTTCAAGCGATTTCGTAGTTACAGGAACATCCTCCTCATATTTCAACATCCATACTACTTTAAATCCAATCCACTCCACGTAGTATTGAGAGTGAGGAGAATCTACTATGGCGAGACCTGTGTAATCGCCTCTATATACTAGAACTGAGGTATAAAGTTCACGTATAAGTTTAATATAATTAGAGTAATAGCACTCAGCTTTCTCTGGATTTAAACTAGCGAGATCCTCTACGAGGCGTGATATAAATAACACATAGTTTACAGGGTCTTTTACAGGCATGTGATAATTTAATTGCCCTGTAACAGGGTTTTTGCTGAGTTTTAAACCCGGAATTTCTAGAGTGTCAAGTAATATTGCGCTCAGCTCTCCTCTCTCTACCAGCTCTTTTATCTTGAGTTCAAAAGAGGTATGACCTGTAGAAACTATTAGAGACGCTTTCTTTAACAAATCTAAATTACTAATACTTAACTGATATTCATGTATATCAACACCTGGAGGTACTAGTGAAATAACAATATCACCAGTACATACGACCCTCTCTACGTCTCCTTTAAGTGGAGGAGCAGTTACAATAATAAATGTAGTGCTCTCAGATGACACTATATTGCCGAGTTCTAATAGTGAAAACACTACAAGTAGAGTTATAGTTAAGATAAATCTATAGTTCAGATATGGTCACCTTGTGCACAATAAATATATAAGCCCCTAATAAACTTGTGCACAAAGGGGAAGGAGATGCAGGTAAAACTAGAATCTGTTACTGTAAAACGTGGCGATAAAGTTGTATTTAAAGATCTTACCGCTGTGTTTTCAGGGCCTGGGCTTTACCAGGTTATTGGGCCAAATGGCTCTGGTAAAACCACTTTATTATTAACAATTATTGGGAGGATTAAGCCTGTTCACGGAAGGGTGATTATAGATAATATCATCGTTAAGAATTCTAAGTTAGTTAAAGGCCTCATTTCTTATATGCCTCAACACTATATTATCCCAGTAGATGCACCTATAACGCTCTATGAATTCATAGAAAACTTAGCTGGGGTTTTAGGAAAGAACTCTAATAGTGTAGAAGAAATCCTAAAGCTCACAGGCATAAGCAAAGAGTATTGGTTTAAGAAACTTAGTCAACTCTCAGGTGGGTTATTGCAGAGAACAATGTTAGCAAGGACACTCATATTAGACACCCCCATCATATTACTCGACGAACCGTTCTCAAACATAGATCCAGAGGGTAAAGTTGAGTTATCAGAATACATTGGTAAACTTTCTGAGAAAAAACTAGTTATTACTACAAGCCATGACCCAACACTCTTACTTGAGTATACCGAGAAAATACTTGTTCTTGGACCTGGCGGCTATGCCTTTGGAGACGTCGAAGAGATCTTAAAAATAGAGGTTTTAGGCAAATTCTACAAGAAATGTGCTATAGAGTTACAAAGACACGTACATGTCATAGACTGGCACTAACATATTTGACACTCTTAAGAGGATTAAAAATAAGCATAATGTTCAATTAGAAACATTACTATAGCTCAAAGTTTCATCTTTTGAGACGGAGAAGATGCTAGGAGAATTTATGTCAAGTATAATAAGCTGAGAGAGTGAATTATAGCGTTAATATAGAGAGATATTGATATCCTTAAACTCCTCACCGCATACATCATAAAGAACCTAGATATACTTGGTTTTTAACACTTGAACGGCAAACGGCGTATAAATAACTAGCTTCCTTACAGATTAATAATTGGATTAACAGGTTTAGCTCTTTTAAAATGTCTTAATTTAGATGCCTTGTACTTGTTTTGTACTTTTTAAGATCCAGGTATTGAATAGTAATATTACTGCCACTAGTATTATTACTAGGACTACTGCTAATAATAATGCTTGTGTAGCTTGTTCGCCAACGCCAAAACATATTGGTATAAAAAATACTATGATACAACCACCACCTGTAACATTAATCCTACTAGTTTCAAAACCTACTAGCATTAATGGTAGTATTGCCGCCATAAAAGCTAAAGCTATGCCAATGAAGATTAAGAGTAACCCCAGCTTAAAGAGCTTCAAGTTCTTTTCACCATTTTAAATAACCTGTAAATGTTAAGAAAACTAATAGTGAAAATATTAATAACACTAATGCTAATATTATGAGTGCTTTAGTGATCCTCTCACTAGTACCTATAATAATTGGTAATGGACCTATAATTAAAACACCTCCACCTTCAACTTTCTTTTCACCATGCTCAGTTTCTTTAAGCATCGAGAACACTATAAGCAACATACCTAATAGTATAATTATGAATGCTGACACTAATAGTAATGCAAACATTATAACACCTTCCTTCACAATTAGAGTTAAGTTAATAGTGTCTAATAAATTCTACTATTTAAGGGGAAAATTTAAAATCAAAAAGCTCGTAGAATATCGAGACTTATAGATGTTTATTGTAGGGAAGTATTTAACTCATATACATATAAACATCTATAATTTCCGAAGAAAACCTTAAAACCACTTTTATATTTTAACTTTACCTTTACCATGTAGTATTTTTCTTTCATACTAAAGAAACCCCTTGTTATTTATAAACTCTGTACTTAAAAGCTAATAATGGTATTAATCAAAGGAGTAGCTATGAGTAGGCTCGCATATAAGCTTGACTTTGTAAATTTCGGAGACATCTGCTCCTCGTGTATTCAAAATTGCTGTAGAAGATTTTATGCAGTGCTCCTACCAGAAGAGGAAGAGGACTTTAATGATAAGTCTTTTACTATTATAACTGAAAAAGGTCCTGTTAAATGTATTGGGTCTAGAGGCGGACAACCTTGCCCTTATCTAGATGAAAGAGGGCGCTGTACAATATATAGTAAAAGGCCGCTAGACTGTAGACTTTGGCCTATTATGGTTTACTTAGACTTTAAAACACGCGAGAAAGTTATTTACCTTGACTTAGATTGTCCCGCAGTAAGAGAAGAAAAAATATCAATAAATATTGTTAAGAAAATTATAGAAACCGTAAAAACGCTCAATCTAAACGAAGAGTGGTTAGAAAAATACACTTTAGCACCGTGGCCAAACAACCTAGTTGAAATTGGAAGATTCAAGTAATCAATATACATAAACAATAAGATGTAAATTTGTAGGATTTGGTACGCCGGGTTATCCCCTACCTATAAGTGTATAGGTATAAACAACTCAGCACACGTGTAACCTAGTATCGTGATAGTACCTGACTCGGTTATCCCGAGCCAGATACCACCACGATACCGGTTAACACGTGTACCGGGTTGTTTATACCTATACACTTATAGGCCGGGTCTAGGCCCCGGCGTACCAAGTCTCTATTTTGTAAGGAGAGTGTTTAAGCCTTCTGTTTTGTATAATTAGTTTTCATTAGTCATTCTACATGTTTTTAAAGATTATATTTTTGTACACTATTTGTTCAAGTAATACATTTTAATCTGATGGTGACCGTATTATTTCACATTGTTCTCGGCTATTAATATTCCACACTATGTTATATGGTGTTACTAATAGTACTCCTCTACGTTTAGCTTCCATTTCTGCAGTTGGATGTGTGTAGAGTCCGAATATTATTAGAAGCGGTGTTCTAGTTTCTTTCAACTCCTCTAGTAGTTTAATTGTTTTCTCGTGAAAAGTCTTTACGTCATTTCCGTGAATTCTAGATTTAACTTCACCAATAATTAATACTTTACCTCCATTTTTTTCATCAATACCCTCGCCAAAGAGATCTACCTCAACTATCCTCCCCTCACGTTCAAAAAAAGCCCTATTTAAATTCTCAACTTTAATACCCATATATCTGCTCAGCCAAAATGGAAGTAGCATTCTCGCTACATCTTCAACTACAAAACCAACCACATCACTGAGTTTACTTACCTCTTTTGAAAGCTCACTTAGAGATTTAGCAAGTTTATCTACTTTGTCAGCTAGCATATTTGTAGTGTCTTTTACTTCTCTTAACTCTTTACTAAACTCTTCTATCTGCCTCTTTAACCCAGCAACATCACTATTAACACTACTACGTGAAAACCTTAAAAGTGAAAGTAATGTACATCCCAATAAGACCCCACAGAGAAATCCGTAAGTAAAAAATTGATAAAAGAGCAAACCCCATAATACCTTAATAGTTGTGATGAAGTCTCGGGGAGTCCTGAGTGGTAGTGTTGACTGTGAAGAGGTGGTTACACGCTGAATATTAGTTTGATAATGGAGTTAGAGACTATTCTCGCCCTTATTAAGGTGTTCATCTCACTACTGTTTTTAGCCATATTGGGCTTTGAGGATCTAAAGACACGTGAGTTAGATAGTAAAATAGTGTACTTGTACCTCTCACTTTCATCAATACTCTACGCCTTAACTTTGATCACTATTGTGAATATCGTTGAATACCTAGTTTATACAGCACTAACACTATTAGTTACCCCAGGAGTATTCTATATCCTCTACAAGTATGGAATTATCGGAGATGGCGACGTCTACGTCTCACTTGCACTAGGCCTCTCACTACATCACCCCACAGTCTATGGTGCTACATTGGTAAGATATGGTATTATTCCACCAGCACTGGTAGCTGTACTCTATGCTTCACTCATAGCACTACTCTGGTCTGTTCTTCAAGGTCTATTTAATACTCTACACTATAGAAGTCTATTAAAACAATTACCATTTAAATACAGAGCCATTATCCTATTTTTAGCAAGACCTGTAAAAGCAGGCGAGTTTTATGAGGATCCAAAATACAGACATTATTATCCTCTACAAATATTTAAGTATACTGAGCAAGGTATTCGCGAAGAATATAATTTACTAAGATTAGATGATAACACTAGACAACATGTCGTAGAGCTTATAGAGAAGGGAGTAATTCCGAGGAACTATATATTGTGGATTACTCCAGGGTTGCCATATGTATTTTACATGCTAATCGGATTACTAATACTATTGGTTATAGGTGATAAACCACTATACTACTTACTCATAAAACTTCTCACATACAAGTAAACTTATGAAAAACCCGTTACATTTCATTAAACAACTCAGAGTAAATAGACATAGTAAACACATCTGTATATTTTTGCACTTATTCTTGAAATTTATAGAATTAAATAAATAAGAACTGATGAGAACGGGCATTTAGGGATAAGCAGGAATATTAGACCCATAGACTTAGTTTATATTCATCGTAGAGTAGAAATTGTTTATTAAGACTATTAACATAGTGAATTTAAGAGTTTGTGTGGTGTTTTGTGATAATTAAATGCCCTTATTGTGGTTTTGAAGGGGATGCCTCTGAATTTAACTATCTTTACGAGGTTACTTTATATATTATGGATTCACATGTCGAGAGAGAAGAACGAGAAAGATCAGTATTAATCGTATGTCCTAAGTGTAAACAGGGTTTCTTCTTGGAAAATCCATATAAGAGGTTTTATGAGTATTTAGATTATAACGGCTCACGGTATAGCGTGATCAGGGGCTGATTGTGCACAGTGAGGTGTATACTCCCGTGTCTACTACACCGTTAGGTACTCGTGAAGAGGAGTTTATATCATATCTCTTCATGCCATTTAATGCTCAAGTAAGAGATCCTATTTACGGCTATATTGACTATGTTAAAGAGCTTGAAGGCGCTGTAATGGACTCTTGGGTACTACAAAGACTGAGATACATATATCAGTTACAGGCAGCACATTTTGTATATCCTGGCGCATCACATACGCGATTCTCGCATTCACTTGGGGTACTATACTCTTCATATAAATACGTCTCATTCGTGATCAGATCAGTCGCTATCATGGGGGCTCTTAGTGAAGACGTTAGAAAAATCACTATTAACAAACAAAGAGAGTTAATATTTGCAACGAGACTACTTGGACTACTACACGACATAGGACATGGACCATTTAGCCATGTTTTTGATAAATACGTATTGAGTAACGCGAATTTTCTAGGTTATGTTGTGGGAAACCACGAGATACTCAGTTATATTATATATAGGGATTATTTAAGAGATCTCATTGAGAAAGCGTTATTAGAGAATATGAATTCTCTTAGACTAGATCCAGAGTTTACTTTAGAATTACTGGATAAAGGCATTATGCCGCCTAGAGGAATGATCAAGTACACCGACCTTATGCGGCGTGGAGTAATTAATAGTAACGAGTTTTACACTTCAGAGGGGCGTGGTAGCTTAGAGTTAATAGTAAGGCTAATAGTGAGAGACTATATTTACACAAGCGATATAATGGACTACTTGAAAAGAGATAGCTATTTTACAGGAGTACCTATTGGAGAAATAAATGATGAATGGATAATGAGAAATTCATACGTAATCGAGAAAAACTCAATGCCAGTAATTGCAGTTGCAACCAAAACTCTCGATGAAATAGCTAGGTTGCTAGATGCTAGAAAAATAATGTACAAATACGTCTATTTACACCCAGTAAATGTAGCTTTCGTAGAGACTATAGGAATACTACTTCCATGTATAAAGTCTAGAATTTCAAGTGTACTAGAAAAAATGCTTGAAAATCACGAGGGACTAATAAACTACATGACGCTAACAGATAGTTCACTATATAGTGAGCTACAAAAATTATTAGTAGAAGGGTCTTCGAGCTATGAGTGCGAAGATAAAGTTCTTGCAAAAATAGCGCTTGAAAGCCTCTTCTACCATAGAAAGCCCCTTTGGAAACTTGTAAAGAGATTTACATATGATTTAAATGAAGCAAGAGTACTATTTAGTAGTATTGGAGCTCGAGTACAAGAAATCATAAAATCTGAAATTAAAGAAGAAGTTGCAAACACTCTTTCCAGTAAAGGTCTAACTGAACGAGATATTGAAGTATATATTGACAAGATCGATGTGTACCCAACTGCTGGCGGTGAAATATTAAATTCACTAGAAGTTGTTGAAGTAAAAGACGGAAAAATAATACATAAGCAGTCATATACATTTGAAGAATTCGCTAGAGAATATGGTCTCATTCCAGAAGCACTAATATCTATATATATTACTAGAGAAAAGTACAAGAAGCTAGATGAATCGAGTCTTAATAAAATAATTGAGATCTCGGAGAACATCATTGAAAGCTCTATTAGGAGAAAAAGGCGTGAAGCACCTGAAACAAGCTAGGCCTTTGAGTTTAATAAATTAGTGAGGAGAGAGTGAGAGATCTGTGAATTTTAAAATAAAAATGAGGTTTTTAAGTGGTTTTATAATGTTGATACATGGTATTGAGTTCCCTACAGAGTTCATATCATTAATAATGCAAACAATTTTACTTGTGTTTATTATTCTTTCATATATTTTAACACGAAAACTCTCTAGGAGAGGTGTTAAAGTACAGAGCACTCTCTCAGATTTTTCTACTAAGATTAAGATGATTAATGATAAAATTGAGCTTCCCGAGTACACAACTGTTGCTAAAGGAACTATGACATACACAAAAACAGTAAGCCCTATTGGAGCTGTCTATAGTAATGTGAAATGGCGTAGTAAAGAGATTACAAGCGTATTAAATATTTCACTAAAAGATCTCTGTATACAACCACCTACTATTGTTAAATTAGGTTCTACTATGAGTGTAATAATGCCTGCTGTCAAGATCTTAGAAGGGGTGTACAAAGACATCGTCATCTCTTGTCTAAACACGGAGAATCTACATGTAAATAGGTGGCTTGAAGTAGTATATAATGAGGGTTTTGCAAGAAGCTTTTTAAATATTGGGGGTGGGCGTATTAAGACTAGGTTAGAGTGGGTTCATTATATGGTTGAATCAACCACGGGAAAAGTTAAAGCTCAAGCAGAAGTTTGTTATGGCAAAAAGCCTTGTATGCCGCTAATAGAGATCAGTAAACCTGGCGCTATGGAGAAATTAATGAATTATCCTGTTGTAAAGAAAATCTTTATTGGGTATATAAATGGTGGTGATTTTGAAGGATTAGAAGAACTTGTCAAAGAGTTTCCTAGTATTTTTGGCGTAGAGAATGTTAATATTAAGTTAAGAGTTCAGAGATCACTTAGAGTTATAGCTGAGTCATCAACACCTCTTATTGCATTTTAACTCACAGGTTCTCATGGGTAATGTTTTAAAACGTTATTTTCAACTAGTATATAGATTTCTAACAGAGTTCTAAGTGGCGTAGTATTTAGTTTTGGCATAAGCACTTCATCGACTTGGAAAATACCTGCTCTCTCAGACATGTAGACATTTACACGTATAGGCTTCTTATCAGAGGGTATGATCTCAACTTTCTTGATACTTAGGGCTGAGACGCTGTGTATTGTGACACCCCCTAGCTTATAGGGTACTCGTGCACGTCCTTCAGCCATATCTAATCCATCAGCAACTTTAACACACCCAGCTTCAATTGTGAGGCATTCTACATCGTAACTTGTACAGTGTATTGAATGCATTATTTCTTGTCTAATTCTAATACGTATAGCAGGCTCTTCAATAAGCTTCTCTAGAACTCTATCAATAATGGGTTTTGCCAGTAATGCTCCAGTAGCTTCATGCATGTGTCTATGAACGCTATTACCAATATCGTGTAGTAGACCCCCGAGAAGTGGAATAAGCCATGTATACGCTTCATTCTCTACAACACCATCTCTCATCAATGTAGATTCAACGCCTCTGCTTCTCAGCAGCTGGTAAAGGTAAAGTGCTGTGCCAGCTACTATGTGAGCGTGTACCGGGCCGTGATCGTTGTATTTAAGTCTATTTACAGCCATGATATTGGACATATACCAGAGTGTTTGAACCTCAAAATCACTTGCTATAAGCCTGTAAGCTTTAAATAGGAGTTCATTACTAGGTAAAATCGCCTCCAATAACTTAGCGTTAACAATAACCACACACAACACCCCACACAATGTTTTTAATTCTAATTGAATATTATAATTACGTCACTATAAATTTCATGGTGTATGCTTTGACTACAAATCTACTAATAGCATTTGTACTTGGTATTTTACCAGTTAGTGAAATTAGAGGTGGTGTTCTCTATGTATTTGCCACTTCAAATGACATGTATAGTGCAATTCAAGGACTAGTAACTAGTCTCCTCGGCAATCTCTTAGTGCCTTTTATTGCATATAAATTACTAGATCTCTTAGATACAGCTTTTAAGTCTAAATACACGCCAAACATTATTAAGAAAATATATCTCCTCATACTAGAATATAGTAGACGTAAAACGAGAAATATTAGTGGTAAAGGCTATGCTGCATTAGTAGTATTCGTAGCTATACCATTTCCAGCTACAGGTGCATGGACTGGAACACTAGTTGCATATGTTCTCGGATTCAACAGGAAGAAAGCTATTCTCGCAATAGAATTGGGGGTTCTTATAGCTACAATCATAGTCACATTTACAGTCTTCTTAGGTATAGGAGTTTTAAAACACATATTTTTACTTTAATTTATAAACTATTAAAAAGCCGTATTCCATGAAAAATTAAAAACTAGAATTACGAGGTGAAGTAGAAACCATACAGACTCCTCTCTACTTGTAGAGGTAAGGCTTTTAGTATTAAACATTTATTTCTCCAGTCTTTTTGTGTATGACTTTGGTTACAAAGTGATGTTGTGTGGAGTCTATAAGTAAATACAGAGAGATGGTGTTAAATGGTCCAATAGGTAGAACACTTCTCCAGCTTGGAGTGCCATTAATGATGGTTCAACTTGTAAATATATCTTACAATATTGCTGATGCTTTTTGGCTTAGTAGATATAGTAGTGTAGCTTATGCTACGCCTAGACAAGTATGGCCTTTTTTCATGTTTATAAATGCCATAGCACAAGGAGTAGCTGCTGCAAATATGGCTATTATAAGCCAATATGTAGGTGCACGAGACTATGAGAGTACTAAGAGAGTTGTTTCATATTTTATATCAACTATGTTACTTATTAATAGCTTAGCAGTATTCATCTTTTATATCACTAGGCCACTAGTATTCACATATGTTATTGCAACACCACCTGAATTATATGATTATGTAATGAACTATTCTGGCATTATATCATTAGATTTACTACTAGCAGCATTCACAACTAGTTATAATACTATCTTTCAGGCTATTGGTGACACAAAAACTCCTTCAAAAATAGGCGTAATTTCTAGTGCAATGAACGTTATTTTAGACCCTATTTTCATCTTTGGCGTTGAGATCAATGGAGTAAAGGTAATACCTACCACCGGTGTTACTGGCGCAGCACTTGCAACAGTGTTATCTAGGCTTATAGGCTTTCTAATACTATTAACAATACTCCGTAAAAAATACTGCTACATAACACCACACTTTACATTAAATATAGATAGGGAGTGGTTTAAAACAACAACTAGAGCCGGTATACCTGTTATGTTAATGATGATGAGTAATAGTTTGGCCTTTATGTTTCAGAATAGACTTATAAATGCTTTTGGCGCCTATGTAGCTGCCGCAGCGGCAATTGGTTTTCTGCTCATGGACCTCGCTGACACTGTTTTATGGGGATTTACATTTGCAATATCAACTATGATTGGTCAAGCCATTGGAGCAGGGCTTGAAAAAAGAGCCCGAAGTGTAGCTACTAAATCTATGCTTTACATCGGAATATCCACAATGCTTGGAACACTACTAGTACTTGCTACTAGAGGGTGGTTTATAAGCGTGTTCACCAGTGTACCAGAGATCGCGCAGGAGGCTGATCTTTTTGTTGTAACCTTTACACCAACATTAGCATTCTTCGCCGTGTTCTTTATCGGTATATCTATTGGTAGAGGTTCTGGTCACACACTCTATCCAACAATCATAGGAATTTTGAGATTATGGATTCTTAGAATAGGACTAGGTTATCTCTTAGCTTTTATACTCGATATGAAGACTCTCGGATTGTGGATTGCCATGGCCTTGAGTAATCTAATTGCGGGTTTAGCAATAATACCTTGGGCTCTAAGAGGTACGTGGACTAAACCCATAGTAAAAATGCGTGTTCAAGTAGTAGAGCGTGCTATACTACGTAGTTAAACAGGTATTTTAAATTCTAATCTTACTTTACCAATTGAAGTTATAAGCTCTCCGATCTGAATATTAGTAGTCATAGATAGATCTACTCCTTCAACAGCGCTCATAAAGCTTTTGATTTCACCAGGATTTAAAGTCTCATTTATCACTACATCTACACGTCGCAGATCTCCATTAACTAGAAAATATAATACAACACCATGAATAACTATTACTTCACTGCTGTTATTCCTCACTGTGAACTCTAGTCGACATGGCTCAGTAAAACAATCAAGAGTAGGTGAACCAATAATGATGATCTTGCCTTCCTCAGCCCAAGTACTTATTTCCCACAATGAAGACCCCTTTTCTCCCGATTGTCGTGTTATGAAATAATGCATTATTATTACACATATAACTAGTACAATTACTAATATGATTATCCAATACCTCTTATTCTTAGACTCCTCCCTGAACCTTACTCCCGTCTTATGCTTTTTACTCGAGGTTTTAATAGTCAAATTAATACCCTTAAAATAGCGTCTTCTTGATATTTACTTAGGGATATTTATCCAGAATAAAACTTAAAATTTCTCTGCAATTTAGAGTTTTTAGCCTAAGTGCTTCGCGAAAAAGCTCTTATATACCCTATAGCGTATAGTGCTTCAAGGTGTCTATGTGTATAAAGGTGCAGATATAATCTCTGCACTACAGTTTACTAGGAGTGACATAGAGAGACTTATTAATTACGCTGAGGAAATTAGATGTATTTATGAGAGAGGTAATAGATTAAATGTGGCTAAAGGTAAAGTTATGTTTACAGCGTTCTTTGAACCAAGCACTAGGACTAGGCTGAGTTTTCAATTCGCCATGATTAAACTTGGAGGAGCAATTATAGATCTTGGACCCGAAGAAGTTACTAGTATGGCTAAAGGTGAAAGCCCCGAGGATACTCTTAGAACAGTTGATAGCTATGAACCAGACATTATTGTTGTGAGACATAAAGAGCCTGGTTTCGCCGCTAAAGCCGCACAAATATGTAAGACGCCAGTGATAAATGCAGGTGACGGATACAATGAACATCCGACACAAGCACTCCTCGACGTATATACGATGTGGAGATTTTTTGGTCATATTGACGGATTAGTAGTTGGCTTAATGGGCGATTTAAAGTATAGTAGAACTATTTCAAGTCTCTCTTATACCCTGTCAAATTTCCGAGACATATCAATATATTTCATTTCACCACGTGAACTAAAACCTAGAGAAGAAGTTTTAAAAACATTAGACCAGAGGAGAATACATTACGAGTTCTATGAGAAGCCAGAGGACATTTTAGAAAGACTAGATGTTCTCTATGTAACTAGACTTCAAAAGGAGAGAATGAGTTTAGAAGAGTATGAGAGGCTTAAAGGTAGCTACATGATAACATATGACTACCTTAAGAAATTTAAGAAAATACCGATAATACTACACCCATTACCAAGAGTTTGGGAGTTAACACCAGATGTGGATATATTGCCACAAGCATTATACTTTGAACAAGCTAAGAACGGCCTCTACATTAGAATGGCGCTTATAAGGACAATTCTAGGCGTATAGTTTCAGCACTCCGCGACACATCTTCATGACTCAGACCCAAAGGTCTTCATCACACTAGGCTGTGAGCCCATGATGTAAATATTCAAAAACATCTTTTAAACACACGTATATCACTTCTATTATTATACTAATAGTTGCTACTGAGAAATCCTCTTTAAAAATACTCCTACTTTTCTACCTGTTAATTTCCCATCTTTAACTACAACATGACCTCTCAATATAACATCTCTCACTCTTCCTTTTAATCTAAGTCCTATATATGGCGATAACTTATACTTATACTCTAACCACTCACTTGTAACTTCAGTATAACTATCTGGATCTATTATTACTAAATCTCCACTTGAACCAGGCATTATAGTTCCCTTGTAAGGCCACAAGTTAAATAGTTTTGCTGGGTTTTCAGCTAGTAATCTTGGTATATGTGTTAGCGGTAGCACTCCGCGAAACGCTAGATCCAGCATTAATGGTAATAATGTCTGTACACCTGGAAAACCAGCTGCAGCTTCCCAGATAGATTTGCTCTTTTCTTCTGGTGTATGGGGCGCATGATCTGATCCTATGGTCTCAAAAAAGCCTGAGACAATGGCTTTTAATAGCGCTTCTCTATGTATACCTCCACGAATTGGTGGATTAACCTTAATTAATGCTTTATAGCGCTTATAGTCATTAATATCTAATAGGAAGTAGTGTGGACATGTCTCAGCTGTAATATCGACACCCCATTCTCTAGCTAGCTTAATGGCCTCTATGGCGTCAAGTGATGAGACATGAACTATGTGTGCGTGTCCACCAGCATATTTCGTTATTGAGGCTATTTTCAAAATACTATGTACTTCTACAAGTGGTGGCCTTGCCTCAGTATGTAGCTCCGGATCAATTCTACCGGTTTTCTTAATCCTCTCTGTAAAATATTCTACAAGCTTGTAGTCTTCAGCATGAAACATAACTCTAACATTCTTCTTAGCAGACTTCTCCATAATCTCATATAGAGTACTTTCACTTGGAGGTGGGATATTACCTGTAGTTGGACCCATAAACACCTTAAAGCCAACGGCCCCAGCTTCAATCATGTCTTCGAATTCAAATATATTAGCATCGTGAAGTACTCCCAAGAGAGCGAAGTCTACATAAGCTTTACTCTCAAGTAGTTTAGCCTTAGTTAAAAGTTTTTTAGAGTCTTCTACTGGAGGTAGAGTATTAGGATGTTCTATGACTGTTGTAACACCACCCTTAATAGCTGCCTTACTGCCGTGTTCAAAATCGTCTTTGTATTCTAATCCAGGCTCTCTCATGTGCACGTGTTCGTCTACAACCCCGGGCAAGACATAACAATTAGATGCATCAATAACTTCTTCAACACCACTAGGACTAATACCTCTACCGATCTCTACAACAATGCCATTAAGCACTTTAATGTCCCACTTGTAGATACCAGTAGAAAGCACTATATTTCCGTTTTTAACAAGTAAATTACTCAATAAAACAACTCACCTATCGGTAAGATTTCGCCTTTTTGTGGTTCTAGAGCAGTATTTAAAGTGAGAAAACTTAATAAGCTTAGCATATAACTGTAAACACGAGCTGAATACTAATGTAACCTAGAACATTTGAGGTGTCTTTCTTTGGAAGATCCCGTGAAGATCTTGGAGAAATGGATTTCAGCTGAATCTTATATTGTCGTGGGTAAAGATATTAGCAGAGTTGATGCTTTAGACAAGATCTTTGGTAGAGCGATGTTTACTGAGGACTACTTTGTAGACTACATGATCGGTAATGCTCTTTTTATTAAACAAGTTCTAAGTACTTATCCACATGCTAAGATCAAGGGTATAGATTATAAAAAAGCACTTGAAGTACCAGGAGTAGTAAGAGTTATTACTGCTCACGATATTCCGGGTGAAAACCAAGTTGGCTATGCAATACCAGATCAACCTCTCTTAGCTGAGGGGAAGATTAGATATCCGGGTGAAGTAATAGCCCTTATAGCTGCCGTGGATTTTGAAAAAGCTTTCAAAGCATCTGAGGAAGTCCTTGTACACTATGAGCCTTTACCCTATGTATTAGACCCACTCGAAGCTATGAGAAGAAATGATATATTAGTTCATGATGAGAGAGGTTCAAATATAGCCTTTACTACACGTGTGAGAAAGGGGAATATAGAAGAGGGTTTTAGTAAAGCACATGTAATCGTGGAAAATGAATACCGACTTCACCACCAAGAACACGCTTATTTAGAGACAGAAGCTGCTCTCGCAATACCTGAATCTGAGGGTAGAGTTACTGTTATAGGTACAATACAATATCCTCACCTCGGCCAGAGAATAGTGTCAAGAGTTCTCGGAGTACCCGCTAGTAGAGTTAAAATAGTTGCTCCATATATTGGCGGTGGTTTTGGTGGTAAAGACGATGAAGGCCCACTTGTGTGTGCTAAGGCTGCGCTTGTAGCATACTTGACCGGTAAACCTGCATTTCTAATTTATAGTCGTGAAGACTCGATAAGAATTCACCCTAAACGCGAAGCAGCGATAATTAGGTATAAGAGTGGCGCTGATGTTAACGGTAAGCTCACAGCTATAGATGTCACAATAATACACGACACTGGTGCTTACGCTAATAGAGCACCATTTATCTTATGGAGGGCTACTATGCATGCTTCAGGATCTTATGAAGTACCACACGCTAAAGTTGATGGTTATGCAGTATATACTAATAAAGTATATCAGGGTTCATTTAGGGGGTTTGGAAATCTCTCAATACAATTTGCTGCTGAGAGACAAATGGATCTCTTAGCTGAAAGGCTCGGATTAGATCCAGTCGAGTTTAGACTTAGAAATATATTGAAAGAAGGCTCTTACACTATAACAAATCAATTACTAGATCACTCCGTAGGCGTGGCTGAGACATTAAAGAAGGTGGCCGAGAATGCTGATTGGTGGAAGAAGCGTGAGGAATATAAAAAATTTAATGAAGCTAGTCAGAGATTTAAGAGAGGAATTGGCGTTGCTATTGGCTGGCATGGTATTAGTACTTCGAGAGCTGTACCAGACTGGTCTAACGCGTATGTAAAAGTAGAGTTAGATGGCTCAGTGGTTGTCTACACTGGAATAGTTGAAATGGGTCAAGGCTCGCCTGTTAGCTCACATGCACAGATCGTTGCAGAGGCTCTAGGAGTACCATTAGAGTTTATAAGAGTAGTGCAAGGCTCAACAGAGGCCCCAGACTCTGGCGCAACACATGCATCTAGAGGAACAGGTATAGGTGGTATAGGTGTGCTCGTGGCAGCCACTAAGATCAGGGAGAGACTTACACAATTAGCTTCAAGAATACTCAACGTGGATCCTGGCGAAATAGAGTTTAGAGATGGAAGAGTATATTGGAGGAGAAATCCTGAAATGGGATTGTCGTGGAGAGAGCTAGTAAGAGAGGCTTATGCTAGAGGTATTGAACTAAGTGCCACAGGCTACTTCTTCTTACCTAAAGGTAAATTTGATGACACAATAGGTCAGGGATTTGCATATCCTGCTTACAGCTACATTGTTCTCATTGCTGAAGTTGAAGTTGATACATGGACAGGTGATATTAGAGTTTTACGAGTATATCCGGGTTTAGCCGCTGGAAAGATCATTAATCCAAAACAGGTTGAAGGGCAAATAGAAGGTGCTGTTGTCCAGGCTATTGGCTACACTTTAATGGAGAAGCTTTACTTTGACGATAAAGGAAACATTGTTAATACAAACTTTACAGATTATGTTATACCTACAGCTAAAGATATACCAGAGATCTATAAGCCGGTATTTGTAGAAGATAAGTATAGATATGGTGCTTTTGGAGCTAAGGGTGTTGGTGAAATGGCTATGATACCTGGACCAGCTTCAATAGTTAATGCTGTAGCTTTTGCACTCGGAGTGAATATTACCTTTACACCGCTCACGCCATGGAGTGTTCTTGAACTTATAGGCGTGTTAAAGGGCAGGTGTTCTACATGATGTATGTGATCCCTGAAGACATAGAGTTCATAGTTCCTGTAGACTTAAGAGAGGCGCTTGAACTTATAAATAAACTTAACAATGTGAAAGCGCTTGCTGGTGGAACAGATCTTGTTGTCGATTTAAAGACAGGTAGGTTTAAGCCTAAATACGTGGTCTATATTGGTGGTTTAAAAGAGCTTAGATATATACGTGACAATAATGGTTCATTACACATAGGTGCAGTTACAACTATTCAGGAAATTTTAGATTCAAAAATAATAGCTGAGAAAGCACCACTATTGAGGGCAGCCACTGAGAAATTCGCGTATTGGCAAATTAGAAACACTGCAACTATAGGTGGCAACCTCTGTAATGCATCACCAGCAGCAGACACAGCACCACCACTACTAGTATATGAGGCTATTATTAAAGCTGAGAGTGTGAGAGGATCAAGGCTTATTCCAATAAGAGAGTTCTTTAAGGGACCTCGACAAACCGCTCTTGAACGAGATGAGTTAGTTACAGAAATAATCGTACCGTATAAGGACTTAGAGAATTCAGGTTACTCATATTTTAAAGTTGGTAGGAGGAGGGGTTATGATATATCATTAGTTGCTGTTGCATGTGTCGTGAAAGTTGAGGGAGGAGTTATCTCAGATGTGAGATTAGCTCTTAACTCTGTAGCTCCAATACCTGTAAGGGCTATGAATGTAGAAAAAACTCTTATTGGCAAGAAACCATCTCTTGAGATTATTGAAGAATCCTCGAAACTAGTAGTATACGACATATCTCCAATTAGCGATGTTAGAGCTCCTATTGAGTATAGACAATACATGGCTAAGCTATTGACTCGCGAAGCTCTACTTGAAGCACTTAAGAAAACAGGGGTGATGTGAAGTGAAAGTTAAGTTTATTCTTAATGGTAAGCCTGTGGAGTTAGATGTTGATCCACGGGAAACTCTAATAGACACTCTTAGGCTTAGACTTAAAGTTAAGAGTGTTAAAAGAGGTTGTGAGCGTGGTGAATGTGGTTCATGCACAGTGTTAATTAATGGTAATCCTGTTGTTTCATGTATACTGCTCACTATTCAAATTAATGGTGCAGAGATCACTACAGTTGAGGGGCTTGTAGGAGATATACTCCTCGAGAAATTAGCTAAGAACTTTATTGATAATGGTGCAATACAGTGTGGTTTTTGCACACCTGGGATTTTATTAACAGCATATGCTGGAATTAAGCAGGGTAAAATTAAGAAAAGTGAAGACGTTAAGGAATATGTTAACAACCTCTGTAGGTGTACTGGGTATGTGAAGATTATTGAGGCTATTGCTAAGACTGCTAATGAGGTGTGGGGTCATGAGCGTTGAATTTATGTTTATTGGTAAGAGAACTCCGCGTAAAGATGCAGAGGCAAAAGTTACTGGTATGTTAAAATATACTTATGATCTTGAAGTACCTGGTATGCTAATTGGGAGAATTGTGAGAAGCCCCTATGCGTTTGCCGATATACGTAGAATCGATGTATCTGAAGCTGTGAAAATGGGAGCTATAGTTGTAACGCCAAGTGATATTCCACAAAAACCCTATAATCCGAGGCTTGTAAGTATAAATGAAGTGACATTTAAAGATACATATATTCTTACATATAAGCCTAGATACCTAGGCGAGCCGGTAGCTGCTGTGGCTGCATCAAGCGAGGAACTTGCACAAAAAGCAGCTGAATGTGTGAAAATAGAATTTGAAAAGATATATAAACCTATTTTAGACCCATTAGAAGCAATAAAGCCCGAGTCTCCTAGAATACATGAAAAGATCATGAAGGGCGATAAGTGGATTGAAGTAGAGAATAATATTGCAGCACGTTTAGATTATGATGAAGGTGATGTTAATAGAGGGTTTGAAGAAGCCGATGTGATTGTTGAGAGGACTTTTAAGACTGGTAAGAGATATCATATGCAATTAGAGCCAAAAGCTGTTCTTGTAGTTCTAGAGCCCGGCGGCAAACTCACAATATACACTACTACGCAAACGATACATAATACACGTATACTTATAAGTCAACTCTTCGATATACCGGAGAGCAGAATTAATGTTATTAGAGTTCCTATCGGTGGATCTTTTGGTTCAAGTATACAAACAAATTATTTAGTGCCAATAGCAGTAGCACTTGCTTTAAAGGCTAAGAAACCCGTTAAAATAGCCTATACGAGAGAAGAAGACATACTTGACCACTCAAACTTCGTTTTCCACTTTAAAATAAAAATTGGCGCTAAGAAAAATGGGGTGTTCACAGCAGCGGAGTTTATTAATATACTTGATGTGGGTGCTCACCAAGTACAGCCATATCCATTACTAGGCACGAGTCTAGGCTGGTTTATCTCGATGTATAAGTGGAAGAATATTAGATACCGTGGAATAGCAGTTTATACAAATAAGGTTCCAGGCTGTGCTTTAAGGGGTTATGGAGCACCTGAGGTCCAGTGGGCGGTGGAGACCCTTGTAGATGAAATTGCCGAGGAGCTCGGCATAGATCCCATTGACTTAAGACTCAAAAACTACGTGGGTAAAGGAGAGCTTTTCTGGGGTCAAGGCCCTACTGTGAAATCTATAATTAAATCTGATGGTGTGCCAGAGTTGTTGTTAAAAGGTAAAGAGATCATTCGGTGGAGTGAGCGTGGGCATCCAAGTGAGAAGAAAGGTAGATTTAGACGTGGTATAGGTGTTGGAAGAGGTTTTCATACATCTGGTGCAGGTGGACCAATTAGTGGCGAGGTTATAGATTACACTGGCTGTATACTTAAATTAAACGAAGATGGAACACTTGATTATATAACAGCACTCCAAGATCACGGCGGAGGTACGTTGGACGCACACGTGAAAATTATTGCTGAAGAGCTCGGAATCCCACCGGAATTAGTAAATATAGCAACAGCAAGTACTGAGACAACTCCATACGATGTTTGTACACATGCTTCACGTGGAACATATGTAGGTGGTGAGTGTGCTAGACGAGCTGCACAAATAGTCAAGCAGAAAATACTAGAAGCTGCAATTAGGATCATAGGTAGAGTTGTAAATCCAGAGGCTCTTAGAATAGGCTATGATAAAGAGCTTAAACAAGCTGTTGTCTATGTTGAGGGCACAGATATAAAGTTAACTCTTGCCGAGATCGCGAGGACTTCTTGGCAGAGAAATTGGGGTACTATAGGTGCATTTGTATCTTATAGAGCTACGTCAGCACCACCGAGTTTCACAGTTTACTATGTAGAGGTTGAAGTTGACACTTGGACTGGTAAGGTGAAACCAATACGCGTGGTGGCAGGCGTTGATGTAGGAACACCGATAAATCCTGACATGGTAGAAGGCCAGCTTCACGGTGGATTTGTCATGGCGTGGGGTATGGCGTTTACGGAGAACACAGCTTATGATCCCTTAACAGGCGAGATCATGGGCAGGGGGCTAATAACCGACTATAAAATACCAACTGCCGCAGATGTCCCAACACCCGAGGAATTTACAGTTATTATTGCTAAAACATATGAACCCACAGGTCCCTTTGGAGCTAAAGGTCTCGGTGAAGCTGCTATGAATCCCGCTGTTGCGGCAATATTAAATGCCGTTTATAATGCTATTGGTATTCGCTTTTACGAGCTTCCTGTAACTCCAGATAAGATTATTGAAGCACTCAAAGAGAAAGGTGAACTTGAATGGTAATCGAAATACCATTAGTAAATATAACAGCGAGAAACACTCATATTATACCTTTCGAATTCGAGTACTATGAGCCTAGAAGCCTAGAAGAAGCCTTAGAACTACTCGCTAAGTTTAAGGGAGAGGCAAAAATACTTGCCGGTGGAACAGATTTACTAGTTAAAATGAAGACTAGAATAATAGAACCAAAGGTAATAGTGAATATTAAAAGGATCCAGGGACTACGTTACATTATAGAAGAAAATGAACACATTAGAATAGGGGCTTTAACAACCCTTCGTGATATTGAGAAATCAACGATCGTTGAGAAAAACCTCCCAGCACTACATGACGCTGTTAAAGTTATGGGGAGTATACAGATAAGAAACATGGCTACACTAGTTGGAAATCTCTGTAATGCATCACCAGCGGCAGACACAGCACCACCACTACTAGTATATAATGCAAGAGTAGTCGCCATGAGTACTCGTGGCAAGAGATTTATTCCGCTAGAAGAATTCTTTAAAGGGCCTGGTATAACTGCCCTCGAGCCTGATGAAATGCTAGTAGAAGTTATTGTTAAGAAAAATAATAAGGGTTCTTCAGCTTTTGAGAAAGTTTCGAGAGTAGTAGTAGACCTTGCAATAGCAAGTGCCGCCGTATACGCCGAGATCAGTAGTGACGGTGTAATTGAAGATTCGAGAGTAGCAGTGGGCTCTGTAGCACCAAAACCTATTAGAACTAGGATTTTAGAGGAGAGAATTAAAGGTTTGCGTTTAGGATCAGAGGAGTTAAAGAAGGCTATTTACGAGATAGATCGTGAGATCTCTCCTATAACAGATGTTAGATCAACTGCTGAATATAGAAGACATATAGTTAAAGTCTTAGTATGGAATGCTATTGAGCGTGTTTATAGGAGAATTAGAGGAGAGTGTGTATAAATATGGTTAAAGTAGCGTTTAAGGTTAATGGAGAACACATAGAACTAGATGTTTCACCAAGAGAGCTATTAATAAATACTCTTAGAAGTAAACTTGGATTGACAAGTGTAAAATATGGTTGTGGTATTGGTGAGTGTGGAGCATGTACAGTGCTAGTTAATGGTGAACCAGTTTTAGCCTGTTTAACTCTCACAGTTGATGTTAATAGTAAAGACATAATAACTCTTGAAGGCTTATCGAAAAATGGTCTTACAGATATTCAAAGAGCATTCATAGAAGAAGGAGCTATACAATGTGGTTACTGTACACCAGGATTTATAATTATGGCTGAATACATGCTGAGAGAAGTACCTAATCCAACAATAAGTGATGTAAAAGAATACTTGAAAGGAAACTTATGTAGGTGTACTGGTTATATAAACATATTCAGAGCTGTTCTAAAAGCCGCTAAATCCAGGGTGAGTAGATGAAAATCCTCGTAAAATATTCCGGGATCCTCTCAGAAATTCTCGGAGTGTACTCTGAGATCTTAGAAGTGCCTGAGACTACAACAATTAAGGAATTACTTAGTTTATTAATAAAACAACATGAAAGACTACGTAGAATTATAGAGACGATCCCTGTTATACAAGTATATATTAATGGTAAAGAAGTACCATTCTACTCCAAGAACACTCAACTTAAAAACCATGATGAGATCACATTCTCATTACCATTATTTGAGGGAGGTTAAGATAATACCCTAACTTAGAACATTTCTTAGAAAACCCTGTGTAACAGTAAATGATGCTCTTTACTCTCGCTGAGGGGTGCTAGCGAGTCTCTTAAAATTAGAAGATTTGAGACTAGAGATATTGTTAAGAGACTTGGTGTAATTCCACCTGATAGGGGTTCAGCTCTCATATAAGTTTATATAACTTGGTGTCATCGCATCATTTCTGTTCCCCTGCATTGCTTCTTGGGTCTGCATCTGCCTTGGGGGCGTTCAGGGCCACCCCGAAGACCCCACATCTTGAGCACTTAGACACATACTTCCTGTAGAGGTTTATTGTTGCAGTAACATCTCTATCACCTATGAAGCTGCATTTCCTACACCTAAACACCCTATTTCCATTCTCGACAAGCTTACTGCCACACCTAGGGCATTTTGAAAATGTCCCCCTAGGGTTAACTTTAACTACCTCAAGATCCCTCTCCCCTGCCTCATAATCTACGCAGAACTGTATTCTACGATAGAACCACAGTCCAAGTTTCTTATTGAACTCCTTTCCCCTCCTATTGTTCTCTCTCAGTTCATCTAGGTCTTCGAGGACTACTACTGAGTGGTATTTAAGTGCTAGTTCAGCTATTAAGTCCCCCAACTTATGGGAGTAATCCCACGAAATATTCCTTATCCTCTCACCATGTCTCTCAATGGCTCTCCTAACACCCTTGATAAACCTCCACGACCTCGGGTATCTCCTTTGAAACCTCTCAATCCAGATCCTGTGAGCCAAGATCTTCCTGTGAGGTGTCTTAAACCTCTTCAACCTGAGCAGTTTACCATTGAGAGTGAATACTGCTATTGTTACATTGTCGAAGTTTAAGTCAATGGACATAATTGTTCTAGGCTTCACGGGTTTAATAGCTCTCCTAAAGTATACTGAGACTCAGAATTCTCCATCCTCATACTTTACCACTATCTCGTAGTTGCTCCAACCTCTAAACTTCTCAATTCTATCCCTCGAAGTTACAAGTTTTAATTTAACCTCGTAGCCGCTGTGTAGTTTCAGTGTTAGTGTCATGTTGTCTAAGTCTAATTTGTAATCATATTTATCTATTCTAGCACTTAGTTTTCTGAGTACTGGTTTTCTACCACCATTACTCCTAGCTGATTCCACTAAACTATTAGCATAGACATATATCTC